>NZ_ABOX02000028.1 GCF_000172555.1 Pedosphaera parvula Ellin514 | reverse complement strand
AAATCCAGTGGATGTGAGCGGATGGAAGGTCGTTTTCTATGATAGTACGAGTTGGCCGGCACCACGGGTGACGTTTGCGTTCCCAACGGGCACCATTTGTCCCAGTGGAGGGGTTTTCCAAGTTACCGGAGGCGGCTCCTTTCCCGGATCATACCCCGCTTTCGCCACTGGTATCAATCTGAATTGGTTCACTTCTCCCAACTTCCCTGAGGTGGTTCTGCTCCTTGATGCCGGTGGCAATGGAATTGATTTCTTTTGCGCAGGTCAGCTTGCGTTGCCAGGGCTAATTACGCTGCCTATATCAATTGATAATGATCTATGGAGCGGCCCCCCTGGCATCATCAACTTCTCATCCCCCACCTTTTCCTATCAACGAAGCGGTTATCTTAGCCATCACAATTCGGCGGATTGGCTGCTGACTACCAATAGCATTGGCGTGTTTAACCCGGGTTTGTCCATCCCGTTTCTAGGTGGATACACCATTTCTCCTACCCAGCCTTCGCTCGTCTACCTTACCAATGGCGTTTGGAGTGGGCAGATCGTAGCTGGCACTGGCGCAACGAACGCAATCCTTCGCGCAGACGAGAATGCGGGGCATTCCGGTGACAGCACACCACTGCTGGTAAGACGTCGCGATGCACTGGCACTGCAGGTGCCCCACGCAGCTTTCAAAGCGACTCCGGGATTAGTTGGACAAGGCATTGTCAGTCTGCCACAGCCTTTGACCAACAATCTCACGGTGACGCTTTCCAGCAGCCTGCCACTTGAAATTGCAGTGCCCGCCAATGTCACAGTCCTCGCGGGACAGACCAATGCCCTTTTCAACGTCACCAATTTTAATGATGGTTTGGTGACCGGACCGCTGGCGGTCACCATTCTTGCATCGGCTTCTGGATGGGAGACTGCCAGCGACACCATCACCAATTACGATCAATCCGGCCTCACGCTAACAGTCTCGGTCCCTTCGTTCGTCACCGAAAGCGCCTCCATTTCAGGGTCCATTTTTTCTAGTGCACCCTCTGCCCAACCGGTCCGCATCCGCCTCTCTTCGAATCAACCCGATAGGCTCCAGGTTCCAGACTACGTCGTTTTGCCTGCAGGACAGGTTTCAGTCGGTTTCAGCATCATCGCACCCGATAACAACCGGATTGATGGCAACGTGTCGGCGATGATTTCCGCGACCGTGCCCGGGTGGACTTCTGGCCAGGGAACGATTCAAGTTACAGACAATGAAAACTTCAGGCTGACGCTGGGCTTACCGACTCAAATCACAGCTGGCAGTGGCATGATTACCAATGCAGGCACCGTCTCCCTCTCAGGGATTCTGACGTCCAATCTGGTTATCAGTTTTACCAACAACATTCCCACGAAATTACTGTTACCTGACAGTCTGACCATTGCGGCCGGACAAACCAGCGCATCATTCAATGTCATCGCGCCCAATGACACGTTAAACGATGGCAATCAGTTTGTTCTCGTGACAGCCAGCGCTGTCGGCTTTACCAATGCCATCCGGAGCGTAATGGTGATAGACAATGGCATTTCCCAATTCGCCGTCGCGCCCTTTCCTTCTATCCAGGTAGCGGGGCAACCGTTCACTCTGACCGTTTACGCTGAAAATCTCAGCGGAATAGTTCTCAGCGGCTACTCTGGAAACGCTAATCTTGCGGCCAGTGGAGCCTCAGGAAGCGTCACCGTTCAACCATTCGTCGTTGGACCATTCACCAACGGAGTATGGAGCGGGCCTGTAACTCTGGCGGCTGCGAACACGGGTGTTGTGATCACTGTGACTGATGGTCTTGGGCATAGTGGCCTAAGCAACCCATTCGACATCATCGCGGCCCAGGTTCTAAACTTGCCCATTTCGGACTTTGCTTATGATCCAGTGCATCAAAAGATCTTGGCTGGCGTCCTTGGAAGCTCCACAGCATACCGACAAAGTGTCGTCACCATCGATCCACTCACCGGAAGCGTTGGTTCTTCTGTTGGAATTGGAACTGATCCAGGTCGACTGCTTCCTTTGCCGAACGCTGGGTCCTTTCCCTCAGCAGGACGGAAACCCGGCGCAAAGCAGGCATACTGGCAAAAACCTTTTGGTTACGGACATTTTTGCAATAACTTTTGTAACTTCACTTAGCAGATGTCGCCCGACATTGTCGACCGAAAGCACCTGATTGTCCACGAGGTAAAGGGCACCCACTCCACTTTTTGGCAAGAAGGAAAGTGATATCTGCTCCCAACGCACCACAACCGAATATACCAACGCGCTTTTTGTGCAGCTCAGAATTGCGCCCACTACCACCCCGCTTTTGAATCCACGCAGCATCGGCCCGAAACACACTTGATCCACTAGCAGACGTTGCCCCAAAATACCTATTCAGAAGAACGTCATTAGGGATTCTTCCCTGCCGGAAACCGTCAGTCTTGGAATTGCGAGTAACCTTACTGGCGATCGAGTTGATTTTCGGCTCTTTCAGCACCAAGCCTGCAAAAACTGCTCCTTCGCTTGTTGGGAACCCAAACGTTACTGCCAGAGTTCGTGCATTCTGAGGAGCGATCTTAGTCAGAAGTTGGTCAATGTTCGGGTTCGACGATTGTGCCAAACGTCGGAAGGTCGCACTTGTAACTGGGTAGTCATTGGGTAGTCATCCGGATACAGCGGCGTTTGCAACCAGACAAAAACGGAGGGGTAGATCTCCATTCCTTTCGGCAAACTGCCGCCGTTGATATTTTTGACCCACTCGCGACATTCAGCAATTGTCTCCGCAAATAGCGTAAAGGTGCTCCCTGACCAATAATGAACGATCCGGCTTTCCTCTTTTGGTTCCAGAATACGGTAGAAGGGAACAGTTTTTTCAGGTAGGTGACCTGGCCAATAACTTTGGAATTCGGTAATAAAATCCTCACGGTTTGTCCCGGCGAGCGAATCCACAAGCAGTTGACGAGCTTGATCAAGAAGATATTTCACCATCTGCTTCGGGCGTGCGGGAGAGAATGAGGCTTGAACGGGAGTCAGGCAGAGCTTCCCAGTTTTCTCAACATGTGGGAATTTAAGATGGTAGGAAGCATCCTGTAGATATATTTCGGGGGGATGGAAGGGAAACTCTCTTCCAATTAGGACACGGACACCGAATTGGCGTCCGTCCGCGGATATCTCGATGAGCCAACCCGCGAAGATGCGCCCTTCGTGAGCTAGCTCATGGTCAGTGAGAAGCCGGGCAGAGAAATTAGAGATCAGGAACTCATTGATCTCCCTGATTTGTTCCTCTCGCAACTGCTGAACAATTTTAGATCGCTCAGCCAAACCGGCCTCCTCCAGCTTTGAGAACCGGCCCGGTCGGTTCTTCGTTCGCGATAACTACGGAACAGTTTGCATTATTTTCTTCAATCCAATCATCGAAGTAGTCAGTATTAAACACCTTCTTCCACGCTTTCAAAGCCTTTGCCTTTGAGTCGGTTGTCTTCAAAACCTCAAGTTCCGAAAGTGCCCACTTTATTCGCTCACGCAACTCTCTCATGCAAGCATCGTCGTTAGTCACGGTAAGGCTTTCAAAGAGGATTGGATGCTGAACAACCAAATTATAATCCAAACGAGATTTCAATACCTGGAGAAGATTGTAAAAGGCCTGATCCTCACGCTGTTGATAGGTCGAATATTTCTCGTCCGTGAGCACGGTGAGGACGAAACCGCTTGGCATGTTCCAGCTGTCACGGCTAATGGCGAATTTTTAAGCAATCGGAGCAGCCGCCTCATTTGATGGTGTCCATCCTTTTCCTCAGACAAATGTTTTGCTTCAAGTTGCTTTTGAAACCATTTAGTCACCGCTTCTGGGTTCGACTCCTTCCAGTCGGAACTAGCCAACTCATAAAGCGTACTTTCTGAATCCGGGTTCTCCATTCGATACACGGGAACATCAACATGATGGCCCTCGTTGTAATACACGCGAACACGGTTAGTCCTCACTTCGGGCACCCGATTGAAAGCATCGTCGTAAAGCGCCTCACATACCATTTTTCGCGCATCGAGAGCGGTCTTATCGGCCCCTTGTGCTCCCTTCAAAAATTCACGCGAGAAGACAACTCCATCGTCAATGTCGTAATCATTCTTTGGATGCTGCACCGTCGTACGCATCGCGTAGGAACCTTGCAGAACAAAATGGAGTGGTTGTGGTTCTCCTGCATCTTCCAGCCCTGCTTTAAGTCGCTTCTCGTTGGCATCCGCTTGGTCTCCTAATCTTCGTCGGATAGAGCGACTGGCGTCCACGCTTGTATGCCTCCTCCCGGCTGTTCACACTTACTCGGATTTCACCCGATAAAAGACGCTTCCAGTCACGGGGGAGTGGGAGCCCGAGATCAGGGAAGTGCAGGAGGTGGCGTAGAAATTTGTTGCCACGGTCCAATCCACCAGGTTGGTTGAGGTCTGCAAGGCATAATAATATCCGGGTGGAGCAGTAACCTGGAGCAAAGGTGCATTGGTGGCGGCTGAGCTGTTGATCAAAGTCAGCAGAGGCAGCGGCGCATTAGTCGAGGTATGGAGACGATAGAAGGATTTTTGAATGGAGCCTGTCGAGAGAACCCGAACCTCTTGATTGTCTGCAGTACATACGAATGATTTGAGTTCTGACCATTCGGTAACATTGGTTGAGGTCTCGATGGCATAGGTTTTCCCAATGGCGCCGTGCACCACTAGTTTAAACCCGCCATCGTGGTCAGACTGCATGGAAACAATTCTCAAACCGTCGAACACCATCGGGTCAGTGCCCGCCAGATACTCTTCAAGATTGGATTTTCCGTCACAGTCCGAATCCAACAGCGCGTCGGAGGCATCGAACGGATTAAGCCCATGCGCCAATTCCCAGTCGTCGGGAATCCCGTCGTGATCGCTATCCTTTGGCAACACCAGAAGTTGCTGAATGGCGTGGTTATTGAAGGGAATTGGATCGGAAAGATTTGATCCGGACACGTCGCTTGAGACTGTCACGGAGCCCAAAGTTGCTCCGTCTGGCGAAAGAACCAGATTGAGTGTCGCCGTGCCATTCGTTGCGAGTGTCCCAATGGAAGCAATTACCTGGTGTGCATTGGCATTGACCGTTCCTTGAGTCAGAGAGGAAGTAACAATGTTCAGGCCGACGGGCAGGTTGTTGCTAAGGAATACGCCGGAGACCGCATACGGACCAGCATTCGAAACCACCAACTGAAGACTCACGGTGTCCCCGACCATGATTTGATTGGTGGAGAGAGACGAATGCAAGGTCAGGTCTGCGGCCGGGATGGCGCTGGACCGAATAAACACAATCTCATTCGGACTGCGAAAGGCAAACCGATCGGCGCCACAGTACGTGAGATTCCCAAATCCCAAAGTGCTGAGACGGACATCAATTTGAGCCAACTGCTGCCGGCTGCTGATGGAATCGATGCAAAAATGAGCAAGGAACCCACTGACGCTATCGCCGGTCAAAAACGTGGCGCGGTCTGCGCCAGGAAGCAGGGCCATGGAAAGCCCGTAGTACGGCAATGTAAAACTTTGTTCCTGGGTCCAGCTGGACGGATTCATTACCGAGCCGCTCGCGAAGAACAATCGACCTGAAGCATAGCTCATCTGCGTCTGGTTCCCCCATGGAGTATCCTTTGGTCCGTAGTCAAGGGGCTGCATCCCAGAGGCCGTAAGGTTCATTCGATAGACGTCCGGAATCCCCGTACCGACATAGGAATAGCCATAGACCGCAGGTGCATCCGTAGCCCCAGCCAACAAGGTAAACTGGTTGCCAATAATCTGATTGGGGCGCGGCGTTGCGTCGTCAAAGACAGCTGCGATGGGGGTATTGGTGACCCAGTAAGTGAGGACGACTGATCTTGGATTTCCCGGCACCAAGGCCAAGGCAGGGACAGCCGTTGCGCCGGGTGGCGTGAAACTCAGATCCACAGTTAGCGAGGGCAGATTGATTCGCTGCACCTGTCCGATGTTCTTGGAGGAGAGATACAGATACTGGCCATCCTCAGTAATCAGCATCGAGGTAGGCGAGATGATATCTAGGATTTTACTTCCCATCATCACTCCCGACTGCGGATCGAACCAGGCGAGTTGGTTGGTCGCGCCGCTGGGAGACAAGGCTGCAAACAATCGTTGTCCCACGGGATCGTAGGCCATTGCAGTGGTCGCGGCGGTGTAAATTTTCGTGCTATCGGAGCGTTGGAAGAAGAGCCCCTGCATGTCAATGGCGGATGTATTATTGGAAGGATTTGAATCAAGCGTATATGCTGAAACACTGACTGAATTCGAATACCGTGCCGAGTTGGTGATAACTGTGCTCAGGACGACAGCCAGGCTTTGGCCAACCCCAACCGTGCCGAGGTTGCAAAGGTAATTGCCGTTGACATTGGAGCTCGATCCTTGAGGCAGTTGAATTGTCAACGACGCGATGGGTGCGGGTGGTTGGATCGCGAGGAGCACGTTGGTTGCAGCACTTGGGCCGCGGTTGGTCACCGTAATCGTAAATCGCAAAGTTTCGTTGGGGGCTGAATGATCCTGCGCGGCCTGCTGACTGACAGCCAAGTCTGCAAATCCGACTTGATTGGTCGGCACCAATTGGCTATGGACGATAAAAAGTTGGTTGCTGGAGGTGCGGAAGGCGAGGCGATCAGTGCCGCAGCGGACCAGACTGCTTGGAGTGCCTTGCACGTTGGCGACGACCTGCGTTCCCGTGGATTGGAGTGTTGCCAAATCAAAGGCACGGAGTTCCCAATTTGTTCCATTCTGCGAAAGGTAGAATGCCCGTCCCACGTCAGGATCAATCGCCTTGGTTCCTGAGGCTGAAAGTGAGCCGATGAGCACCGGGGCATATGGATCCAGCACCTGACCTGAAGAGCTATAGAGTCGACCGTTGCTGAATTTAAGGTCCCCCGGGCCGGAAGTAAACCCAGGCAAATTTTCGGAAGAAACAAAACCAGCATCCCCTAATTTCATGCGCATAAACCCGAAGCTTAAGCTCGGAGACACGTAGCCGAACAAATACGAACCTTCCGAGGAAAAAGTAACTCCCCGCGAAGGCCCACCCCTTAGACTCCTCGGCACCCCGGCATCGTAGACCACAACATCGCTGGGATATCCGGATGCAAAATTGAATGAGCCGAGCGATGCCGCGATGGTTTCAGGATGGCCAGGCTGCACTTTCAGATCCTGAGCAAAATAAATATCATTTGTGCCGAACGAGAACGAGAGGTCCGCAATGTTCGATTGCAGGTCAAAACGCTGCACACCCATGGCCCCATCCAGCGCCGTATGCAAGAACCGGCTGTCCTCGGAGAGCGCGAGTTGATCAGGCTCAGATCCGGCCGGGAAGGCACGCTCCATTGTTCCGCTGGCAGGATCGATCACCGCCACAAGATTACCAGCAAGCCCGTTGGTAGCAGGAGTTGAGGCATAGAGCCGATCACGAACGGCATCATAAACGAGGTCGCGCGTAGGCAGCAGGACTTGAAGCACGTTGGACGCTGCCGGATTGAAAATATTGATCGAGTTGAGCGCTGTATTATTGCCCCAGAATGAATCATTGAGGTTGTGATATGCGCCAGCCGACACGGTGAAGGTTCCGGGCTTTAAGACACGCAGAGAGACATTCAAGGAAGCCACGGTGCCAGTCGACAGATTGCCTACCCGCCAGGTCGCAATGCCATTGGTGTAGGTGGCGGTACCGTCCGTTCCGCCAAATGTGAGATTCGTGACTGACAGCGAAAACGCCTGAGTAACCACGACTCCAGAGGCGGTTACGGGCCCAAGGTTCGTGAGCTGGAGCGAAATATTTAACGTGTCATTAGTCGTGGCGATAGACGAGCCAACCGATTGATGAATTACCAAATCAATCGGCGGATTGGTAGGAACGAGCTGTCCCCGCAAAATGAGTATTTGGGAGTTTGCGGTGTAAAGAGCGAGTCCATCGGTTCCCCAACGTAGCAGGCGTTGTGGCGTGCCCGACAGAACTATGGGCAAGGATCCCACCTCAATACCCTGGTCTATGTCGAAAGCGCGCAACGTCCAGGTGCTACCGGCAGGGGTAAGGTAAAAGGCCCTGCCACAGCCTGAATCAGGTTCGACTAAGGAGTTGTAAGGCACGGGCATGACAGCACGCACGCGCTTGGTAGCGGGATTGACGATCATCCCTCCATTGAAAAAGAGGAATGCACTTGAAGATTTCAGGTCCGTTGACTGGCTTTGCTTACCAGCCTGGCCATCGAGAAGGGTCAACCCATTCGTCCCGGTATTCAACTGGTAAAGTTTTACATTGCTATGGAATCCATCGCAGCCAAAGAGTTGCCCGCTGGCTTGAGAGAATGCGAACAAACCCTGGCTGCCCAGTTCCCCTGGCTGGTGCACACCGGCAATGTGCAAGCTAGTTATGGCATCCGGCATTCGGCGGATCACCACCATGTCAGAATTGACAGGTGAAACAACCATTCTACTCACCGTTTGATTTTGAGGAACAGGGAATGAACCAACCCAACTCAAATTTGGCAAAGCCAACTTTTTAACGACCCCTTCCCCATCGAGTGCGACATATAAAAATTGACCGTCGGGCGAGGCAGCCAGTTTTCCCGGATCAGAACCGACGAGGACTGGTGAGCTAATACTCCCGTTAATCGGATCAATTATTGCCACGCTATTTGCAATCGCCCCGGCATTTGCACCAAAGCTGGCATATAGCAATGGCCGGATTGGATCGCGCTCAAGGTCCTTGACTGGCAGCCCAAGAGATATCGTAGCCGGCAAACCTGAAGCAGGTTGTACCCAGAGCAGCGCGGAATAGAGATTGTTTGTAAACACAGGGTCAATCGAGGAGGAGGTGACTACAACCTGGTTGGTGACGATTCCTGTGGCTGAAGGCAGGAACACGACGCTTACAGTAGCCGAAGCTCCAACGGCAAGCGTTGGCAGGACTCCCGAGACGGTATTGGAAGCAATTACAAGGCTGCCCGAGGACGACGTGGCGTTGGCGATGATTGTTCCAACCGGCAAAGTGTTGGCCCAAGCCACATCCGTTGCCACATTGGGGCCGGTATTTGTAATGGTGATGGTTGCCTGAACATTGCTGCCGAAAATATACGGAGCCGGGCGATGTACGAGTGAGATTGCAACATCCGCTGGCGGATTGGTGGCCACTAGGCTGCTGTGGAAGCTGATCAGTTGGCCGCTGCTCGTAGTGAATGCAAAACCGTCAATACCCCATCGCACGAAATTCGCAGTCGAGCCGCTGACGCCAGGGATTGTCCTGCTGCCAATGGGAAGCAGCGTCGGACCGTCAAACGCCCGCAGCACAGCCTGGTTGGCCCCAGGGCAGAGATAGAAAACACGCCCTTCCACCGTGTCATAGACAACACGAGAACCTGCAGGAATCCCTGCAATGGTCCCCACGATCGTGCGGTTTATAGGGTTGATGACGTTGCCAACGGAACTGTAAATCCTCCCAGCATTCCAAACGATATCCATGGGAGTAAACGTAGGAAGCAAGCTTGCAGTCCCGTCCAATAAAGTGATTCCTCCCGCATCGACCGTGTAACGGCGAAAGCCCGCCCCCGTATAGTCCTCGCTGTAGAGCAGTGAAGGGTCGTTGCCGAATTCGAGGCTCAACCCTGTGCTATAGAAAAAGTCACTATTCGTCCGTAGAATCCCCTGTTCATATGCTCCAAGCCAGGTTGAGTTGTCGGTCCGGCTTTTGCTTGCAACCACAACGGTCTGATTCAAGCCCGGAACGATCTTCATGTCATAGGCAAATCCCTTGGGGTCCATTGGGTTGATTACGAATTGGTTCGCAAGCGTCAGGCCAGGTATAATAATGGCGCTCACACCATAGTCCACCCCCGCCACGTTAAAAGGTCATCGCGGGAGATTGCCAGGCGTCCTGCATCGGCGCCCAGTGAAGATTCAAATTGAACGGCAAGTGTCGTAGGATCGACAGACAAAAGCGCTCCACCCCAGTTTGGCGTATTGGTCGACGAAGTGAGAAGCAATCTCCCAACTGAGGGCGACCAAACCATGCCATTGACAGGAAGGAACAGGGCGATTGCGTTATCGAGAGTGGGTGGCGTGCCAACGAGCACGCTTCGCATGGCTTTGTTGTTACCGGGTTGAAGGTCCGGTGTGTCCTCACTGGCGATCACTATGGCGGTAAACAATCCAGTCTGTCCAGGGGTAATGGTGTAGGACAAAGTGGCCTGTTCTCCGACGCCCAACGCGGGCAAAGTCCAAATCAAAACCCCATAATTAGTCATCCAAGTTCCAGCACTGCTGACTGCAGAGACCAGATTCATGGCCGAAGAAAAGGTGTTGGTAACTTGTATGCCAGTTGCCAGGACGGAGCCTTGGTTTGTAATCGTCAAAGTAAACACTGCGTTACTGCCCAGGGAGATGGGAGTCCCGGGACCATTAAGTTTCAGCGCAATATCTGTCGCTGCATTGGAGGAAATAAGCGGCGAGCGAACCACGTAAAGCTGGTTGCTTGAGGTGCGGAAAGCCAGGCCATTCGTCCCCCAACGGATGAGTGTGCTGGGGGTTCCCAGAACATTGGGCACTGGAATATTTCCCAGCAACAACCGGTTCTGCACATCATAAGCCCTTATCTGCCAGCCGTTCGTTTGCACCAAATAAAATACGCGGCGGGAAACTGCATCTGGCTCAACCAAGGTGGCGTTCTCGGCGCCGGAAAAAACCCATGCTAGGCGGAATGGCTGATAATCAACCATTTTGCCGGCGGTGGTGAATAAATGACCCGCACCATACTCGATATCATTACCTGCAGAGTACGAAGCAAAAGCGGGATATTGCTCAATAAACGAGACACCATTTGAATCAAATGAGCAGCGCCGAAGGTCCCCAAGGTTGAAACCAAAAAGGGTTCCGGTGTCATTGTCGAACTCAACCTTCCACGAGCCCCCAGTTTCAGTCACGTTGGTGCGCATGACACCATTCTGAAACAAGGCTAACCCCTCCCCAAACTCGTCAGCCATTGGACCTGCCCGACGAACCCGAAAGGCCACCAATGAATCCGAATCGCCCGGCACACTCGCAAAATCATTCGCATAAAAAGGATACCAAACGCCATAAATGTATTCACCCCCCAGACCAAATTCCAAATTCTGGCTCAACGTCGGCAGATTAAGCCTTCGCACCAGGGCATCATCTGGCAGTGAGACGTACAAAGATGTTCCATCATAGGAACGAGCAAGCTTGGACGGTTTCTTGCCCAAGGCAGTGAAGGACTCGGTCACACCGTTATATGGATTGAACACTGCGAGCCCATTAGTCTGATTGGAAACTATTCCACTGCCGACCGAAAGCAGCAACCGATCCCGCACTGGATCATACATCAGATCCTCACTTGAACAATTTACGGCAAAGGCACCCGGGACCGTTGTTGGTAGCTGCACGAAAATTGGGAGCGTTAAGCTGCTGTTTGCAGGAACTGGATCAGCTTCGAATCCCAAAGCCCATGTAGTATTCGTCTGCCAGCCTCCAGTGTTGAAGCGCAGAGTGACCTGGAGGGTGACATCCGAGCCTGCAGGTAAAGCAGCCACATTCCACGTAAAAGCCGAATTGGTGGGAACAACAATGCCCGTTGATGGTGAGATTTGTACCAACGTGGCATTGACCGGCAACGCATTGGTCACACGAACGAGGGAGGCGGTGCCTGGGCCGGCGTTCGACAACGAAAGCGAGAAGGTGTAGTCCGTGCCCACAACCGCAGTCGGCGGTAGCGAGGAGTATGAGAGTCCTAACTCGGCTGGAGGATTGGTAGGCTGAACCGCTTCCGGCTGGACGAACCAGAGCTGATTGTTACTGGTGACATAAGCGAGGCCGTTAGTATTCCATTGGAGGAAACGTGTGGGAGTTCCGGGAGTGGCCGGGACGGGCAGTTCGAGGAGCGGCTGCAGTAAATCACGATCGTAAACTTTTAGTTTGTAGATACTTTGACCAAAATTAAAATATCCCGCCAGATAGAAAACACGCCGCAACATGGAATTTACTGCGGGCAGAGCGTTATTATTAAGTCTTTCGATGACATTTGGAAAAGTTCCCAGCAGCCTGAGATCTGTGGAAGTATAAAAGTTACCCTGGTCGTCAAAAAGTTGGCCGTCGCGAAAATTCATGTCCCTTCCCAGGGAATTCGTGGTGCTAACGAGGATCGTACCGGTTTCGGCATCCCCACGCGACAAAGGAGGCGACAAGATGACGTCGCGGCCTGTATTCAGGCTTTCGGTCCTCCATCCGCCGCTACCGGTGAAGGACGGTAACGAAACCGCCGCCCCATTGTCATAGCGCCAGATCCCCGCCAGAGAGGTATTGCCGATAGTGTCCTGGTCTCTCGCCGCCACCACCACGGAGTTGGAAAAACCGGGAGGAATGCAGAAGTCGTAGGCGAAGCGGAAGGTAGTGGCACTGGTTCCCAGCAAAACCTTGAGCCCTGCGGTTCGGGTGTTCAGGTCGAACCGCTGTAGGATTGTGCGGTTGCTAATGGCAACATAGAGATAATTCCCGTCGGGAGAAATTTCCATCTGGCTGGGATTGTATGCAACCGGGTAGGAATTCGTTACCAAACCGGTCGCTGGGTCAATCGCCACGATGCAGTTGGAATAATTGCTGGCGGAGGCGGGCACGGAAGCCAGCAAGGTTTGCGAGGCTGCGTGCCAGACAATATCTGCCACCGGTTGAGCAATCGCAAAGAACGGTGGCGGGATCACATTAAATGGATCGCTCTGGCCTGGATACTCCAAGGCACGAAGACGGACAGCATGACCGGGCATGGTCACCCGGCAATTGAGAAACAGCTGGCCGCGAACAAAGTTTCCACTGTTGGTCGGTTCTACGGGCAATACCCCTTCGAGCCCTTCTGCAATCATGCTCAACCTCCCGTTGAAATTTGTCTGGACTGAGCCATCGGCATTCTGGGCGGTGAGTTGAATGCCAAATACTGAGTTGGTGTCGGTAAGCGGCAGGACTGAACCGAATCGAATGTGATGAGGGTCGTTGTCCACCACCTTGACGACATTGCTCACGCTCGTAAAGCCTGGGGCGCTGGCGGCGATGCCCACGAATCGATCGCCGTCGACAATCAAATTATCTCCAACGCCAAGATTAAAAAACACATTGGATTGTCCGGCGAGAATTGTGACGTTGGTCGGGGGTATCAGGCTGTTCTGGTCACTGGACTGGAACGCCACAGTCACATTGGAAACCGCAATTCCTCCCAGGGTGACCTTGCCTGCATTGGTCAAGGTTCCGTTTCCTTCAACGACCGAGACTGGTAACTGCAAAGCAATCGTAGCCCGCTCATCGTCATTGACCTGTACCGTCGTTGAGGCTGTCGTCCAACTCGGCACGGATGCGGCTAACGTCACGAATCGAGGCCCATCAAGAAGGAGGTCGTCCAACACCGAGGCTTGAAAAACGGATGAGGTGGCACCGGCTGGCATCATCACCGAAGGCGGCAAAACTAACGCAGTAGGATCGCTTGAAGTCAGGGCCACCGAGATGGGATTGATCGAGGCCTGGCTGAAGTGCACCTCGCCGAGAATGGTTCCATTGGTTTCCGATACGGTGGGCGAAATCACAAAACTAATGAGGTTGGTTTCATTATCCAAAACTTGGGCAGCGGCAGTGTTAGGAACTACATTCGTTCCGGTTACCATCAAGGAAACCGTGCGCGGACCATCCACTAGGAAATTGTCTCCGATGACAAGGTCGAAGGCGGCATTGGTTGCACCAGCAGGAATCTTGACGCTGGACGGCACACCTATGTCACCTGTGGAACTGGAGCTCAATTGCAAAACAAGATCGCTCGATAACGGCTCGAGAATGGTTAGTTGTCCCTGACCAGCGAGCGTCCCAGCGCCTTCCAGAATAACTGATGGGATAGACAATTGTGGACGCGGATAATAGCCAGTGACGGTGGCTTCGAGAATCGCCGAAAACGCCACGTCAGAAAGTCCGTTCGTGGACTGATGTACCTCGACAGCAAGGAAGTTCCGCGCGGCGGCCAGATTGGTCGGCGCGATGGTCCAGGGCGTAAAGCCTGGTGGCGGCTCATATACTGCGGTACTGATGGAGCGTGAGGCCGCAGTCGAATAAACCGCTGGCCGAACGGGCGGCATTCCGATGCTAAAGACTTCGCTGCCGTTTAGATAAAATATTGCACCATCATCCACCAGGTCATGCAGTCGGATGGTATTCGTATCTACTGGGCCAGGCAGATCGAAAAAAGTTCGAAAGTAATAAGTTTGGAAAGCGTTTGATCCAGAGTTGAGTGGCAGGATGGTGCGCAAGGGATCAGTCGTGCTGGGCAACGGTGTGCCGGCCTGGAAGACGGGTGCGCCTGACAACCATGAAGAATCATCAAAATCTGGCGAAGCCCAGTTCGTGCCTGGCAATTGTCCGACTGGATAGTATTTCCATAGGGTCTGCGCATCCACAGGCAGGAGATCCACCTGATAGCTCAGTGGAAGTTCAGTATCGGCGGCGATCAGGTTGCTGAGAGAGGAGATGTCTCGAATGCCGTTGACCCTCAACGTGTAGTTCACTCCCGGGATTCGAGGTGCGGTTGTCAGCACCGCGGCGGAGTTGCCCGACGGGACCACACTTAAAATCGACAGACGGTTGGTCGGAACTGCGGCTTGGAAGATTTCCAGGTTATTAGATGCCGTCAAAGTGGAGGGCAGCACCGGTTCAGAAAAAGTGAGTGAGATATTCGTTCCGTTCTTCTGCGCATAAGCCGAAAGCAGGACAGGAGGGTTCGTGTCATCGAGAACTGTCAGCACTGCGTTGCTGGTGATCAGAGCTCCGTAGATGTTCGTTGCGGCCAGCGAGTATACCCCGGCATCCGTAGGATAAGCAGCAGAAAATATCAAAGCTGAATTGGTTGCATTCGGAACCGCCACACCAGATTTAAACCATTGGAAGGCGGGCACAGGATTCCCGTCAATCGAGGCTGCCAGCGCCGCTGGCCGTCCGTCCATTACGACAACATCAACTGGTTGATGAAACAGGACAGGCGGAGAATTGGTGAACTTCGCAACGACGGAAGCCCCGAAAACGATGTCGTCACTGTTGGTCACGTTCTGATGAACCTCCACCGATAGCACGTTGTCTCCCTTGATGAGGTTGGTGAGGCTCGCACCTGAAATGACGAAAGTGTCGGCTGCGGTTGCGTCCCCTCCTGGCGGGGTGGCAGTTGCCAGATTCGTGTAAGTGATGGGGGCCGGCGACGCGGGCATGCGAACGCGCTGAATCTCCTGTCCATTTAGATAAAAAACAGCGCCGTCATCTATGTATGCGGAAACAGCAACATAGACGTTTGTAACCTCAACCGGGAAAGTGAAATGTTTCCGAAAGTAATAAGTGTTACGTCCGATGGTCAGCAGCGTGTTTTTTGGGGTGACCAGGAAGTTGTTCTCGACATAAAGCAAAGCATTGCCAGAGGACCAATTAGAGTCATCATAACTCGGTAACTGCCAGTTGACCCCATCCAAATTGGTTGTCTGCTGATAACTCCAACTGCTCGCCAAGCTCACCAGTTGAATGTCAGCGTGCGCCAATTGAGCAGTGCATGCGGCCAGAATCAAACAAACCATTGGTAGGCGCCCGCCCAAATGTGTCTTAAAACGACTCCCTAACACACGACTTATAAGAAACAACATATAATCCCAATTTTGTATTTTGAGGTATGACTCCCTGACTGACGGCAGGAGAACATTTCCCTCTTTTCCTGCGTATGAATTAGCAATCGTGGTAAAAAAGGCAACAAAGAATTTTGCAGATAGACCACAAACCTTACCTCTCCAACTGTGAGCGCCCTGCCTCTGGGGCTACTTGCTGGCAACTATTAAATGCACTCCGCGCACTGTCCCGCGAAGCCAAATCTGATACTGCATATGATACCCGATGCAGATTTTTGCGTCCTTTTCGGTGCAAATCGGTCCAGCAAGCAGATTTTGCAAAGCTGAGAATAGGCCTGTCAGCATTGATGAATCCTCGTTAGCTCAGGTGGGGGGAAAAGTGGATTCTGGATTATGAGTCGCCTGCTCTAACCACTGAGCTATGGGCCCTTAACTGGTAGTTAAATAAGCCTATGTTTCACTTCCATGCAATGCTCAAATTGACAATCTTATACTGCCTTTGCATACCATTGGCTTGAAATCAGTCTGAGTCGGAAAAGAAATTCCTGTGGCTGAATACCAAAGTCATCAATTTAATTCACCACTCACCTCTGGAATTTTTTGCTCGCATTCGAAGGCGAGGCAAGTGGGTCCGAAAGCCCCTTGAGATCACAGTCTGTTCTGTAGCACATCTGAAGTTGGCAGAAGAAGCTTGCAAAAACTTCAGAAAGGTCTTAAGAAACATCAATGGTGCGGGGTCGTAGCTCAGTTGGTAGAGCGTCTCGTTCGCAATGAGAAGGTCGCAGGTTCGATCCCTGTCGACTCCACCATCATTCCTTGTTCGCCCACGGATAATTTATTCACTTTGGTTTTCAAAAAATCCAGGCCACCGGCAAGTTCACCGTCCGGGGATTTATTTTGTGGGCTTCTTCTCGGCCTCGAATTGAGCTCCAATATGGTCGTCATTAACCGTCAAAATCAGGACACCATGCTTCTGTCCGCCAATAGCGGAGGATAGGTTGACAACCTCGTCGTGCTCCAATCCTCGGAAACTCCATGATAGCCGGGCGGAATCAGGAAATTCTCTTGGGTAACTTGCGATCACTTTTGCATAGTTTGTTCCCATGAAGCCCAAGTCCACCTGGTAGGATCCAATATTTAGAATGGTTTCGTGCATTTCCTTCGAAGATTTATTCTGGAGCACGATGGTCCGGTGAGTGTCAGTGTTTTTGGAAGCGCATCCGCCCAGAAATAAAAAACTCATCAACATCAAAACATAGGCCTTCATTTTCATTCATGAATTGTGCTGGGTTCATGATGCTTTTCAAACAAAACTTTTTAAAACAATGAGGTAATGACCTCCGAGCTCGAAGTGGCGGATGACGAAAATGGAGTGGCCCCGGCACAAAACCACCCACGACACCTATTAATATGTATTACGCGAGCATTTCCATTTCGTCCTGCATGAATTTTACCGATTGGAGCAGTTCGTCGTAATTAACCATTTTAGAATAGAAATGTTGGACACCCAGACGGAGAATCCGCTGCCGGTGAGAGAGGTCTTCCAGAGAACCCGAAACGACAGCCACCTTGAGTTGAGGGAAGCATTTTGTATTTAACCACTCCAAAACTTCAAATCCGTTTTTGACCGGCATTACCAGATCTATGAGCAAAAGATCTGGAAAAGGATGGCGCTGACGATCGTGGTAGGGACCAATTCCTGAGAGATAAGCAATGACTTGTTCTCCATTCTCGACTTCGGCGACAACTTTAAGGCGCGGAGTCACCGACTGAATTGCCGCTTTAAGCAGGAAGCGATCTTCTTCATCGTCATCCGCTATCAGAACGGCATATTTTTCTTTAGTGGTCATCAGCTGCGCGAAACTCGAAGAGTATGTTGTGCCACCATGCGGGCGCAAGCTGACAAAAGACTGACGCGCCTGACAGACTTTATCCTACACGAACCAGGGCGTGCTAAAGTGAAGAGAATTTTAGAAAATTAGATAGTTCAAGATAATGGAAACCAGGGCGGCTTGAGCTGAATGAATTTCCAACGGTCAAGAAAGGTGTCACCAATAGTTTCAGCGGCATCGTTCGCTTGACTTCCTTTCCCGCCTCGCCAAGGTTTGCCTTGGAAATGAAATCAGCAAGCCCGGCAAAACATTTTATCCTGGCATTTTTAATCGCGCTCGTGCTTTACGTTGTGTTCTATACGACCATCGAGCATCGTCGCACGCGCAACGGGCCGTGGCGGGTAACCTTTTCCAGCGATACAACGAATGCTCCAATAGTTATTATTAATGAACCGAAGCTAAACATTTCAAATGTAAGGCTGGTCTTCCCGAACATGAAAGCACCTGCCACTAATGCCACAGTGGTCTTTGACCCTCCCCGCCCCGTTCCTTTCGATCTTCCCATAGGTCAATGCATTTTCCTGGATACGACATTTCAACCGGGCACGGTCGTCTTCAACATATTCGGCCACGAAATTCAATTAATTCCCCGTGTGCTCACAATCGACAAAAAGGAATATCCCTGGCAATCAGACGCGACTATCCCGCTCACGGAAAAAGGAATTCTTCAAGCCATGCCGAAACCATGATGCCCGTCCCGCCAGGCGCAGCGAGGAATTCTAATAAAGCAGGTATTTTGCCCGGCGTTCCTTGAACTTTGCCAAATCATCAGTCCAGAGCTTCTTAATATCCGCCAGCGGCGCGTCCTCCTTGATCGCCTCCAACGTCGCCTTGTTAACGAGCAGTACATTGAATTTGTCGACCTCGAATTGATCGGGATACCAACGGTTGAGCACTTTCGCTATCATGATTCCTATATCCACCACTTCACAATGATCCCTATCCGTGAGGATAATGTTAACGCCAGCGCACGACTGACCTTTGTAGACACTGTCTGTAGGTGTGAAACGAACCGGTACGAAACGCACGCCCTTCAAGCAGGCTTTATTGAGTTCCGCGGCCAGCCTGATGTCATGAATGTAGGGCGCTCCGATGACCTCGAAAGGAGTCCCCGTTCCTCTCCCCACCGAAAGCGCTGTGCGCTCAAGCAATCCAACGCCGGGATAGAGGATTGCTTCCGTGAGGCTGCGCATATTAGGTGAAAGATTCTTCCAGGGTAATGCTGTCTCATCGTATAGATGCTCGCGGTTCCAACCTTCCATTTTAATGACAGTAAGATCCGTATTCAGTTTGCGCTCGTCCTTGAACATTTGAGCTAACTCGCCCACGGTCATCCCATGGCGAACAGGGATGGGATGATAGGCAACAAAGCTGGTTTTGCCTTTCAACACAGGCCCATCAATGGTAACTCCATTGACCGGATTAACGCGGTCGAGGACGAAGAATTTGATACCAGCCTTGCCTGCAGCCTCCATGCAAAGTCCCATGGTGGAAGGATAAGTGTAAAACCGACAGCCCACATCTTGAATATCATAAACGAGAGCATCCAGACCTTTGAGTTGTTCCCTTGTGGGGGCGGTATGTTTGCCATAGAGACTGTAAACAGGCAGGCCAGTCACCTCGTCCACGCTATCACCAACAGGTTCATCCAGAGCCCCGTACAAACCGTGTTCGGGACTAAATAGGACTTTCAGTTGAACTCCGGGAGCATTCCTCAACAAGTGGATGGTCGAATAGCGCCTTCGATCCTGTCCCGTGTGATTTGTAACCAGGCCAATGCGCATGCCTTTTAAAGGGGCGAAGTGCTGCTTCTCCAATACATCAATACCATTCAGCACACCGGGAACATCGTTATCAGACGCATCGATGGTCTGGATTTCCGCCTTGGTGGTCCTGGCCGGCACTCGCGGCGGCAGTTCGTCTGTTACCAAGGCAAAATCAAAATCCGACACAGCCTCGGCTGACAACGTTCCCAAGGTGCCATAGAGAGGGAGCACATTTCCACTACCATTGGGATGAACACGATTGGATAGAAAAATAAAGAAAGTCTTCGAAAAAGGATCAATCCAAAGACAGGTTCCCGTCCAGCCTGTGTGTCCGTAAGAACCTCTCGGGAACAACACCCCACGCGGGCGACTGAAACCGGAATCGATATCCCACCCCAAACCGCGTCTCTCAGGAATTTCCGGTGGGGTTTGCACACTGGTCATCAACCGGACCGTTTCCGGCTTAAAAATTTGGACACCATCCAGAGTGCCCTCATTAAGCAACATTCGGGCGTATCGTGCGAGATCATGGGCAGTGGAAAACAGGCCGGCATGTCCAGCCACGCCCCCCATATGCCGGGCCGTCGGATCATGAACGACGCCGCGCAAGACTGAGCCTGATTTGTTGGGATCGTATTCCGTGGGAGCAATGCGTGACAACTTTTCGGCTGGCGGAAGATATCCGGTGTCCACCATCTTCAGCGGCTGATAAATTTCCTTTTGAACAAAATCCTCCAACTTGCAACCACTCACCCGCTCCACAATTTCACCTGCCATAAACAGGTTTACGTCACTATAGCGAATGACGGTTCCCGGCTTGGAACGCAACTTCTCTGCACATGCCTTCTTGATGGCAGCCGCCTTGCCATGCCAGTCGGTCGAGGTTTCGATATCCGGCAGGAGACCGGACGTGTGCGTGAGTAATTGCCGGACTGTCACCTTTTCCCGCCCATCCCCGGTAAATTCGGGAATGTAAGTATGAACCGGCTCATCCAGTTTTACCTGTCCGCGCTCAATCAAGATCATGATGGCCGGCGTTCCAGCGACCACTTTGGTGAGAGACGCCAGGTCGAAAATGGTATCCTTGGTCATCGTCTCCTCCTCCGGCACCAAGGCGCGATTGCCGTATGCCTGCCAATAATGACTCCTGCCATGCTCCACCCAAACCACCCCGCCGGGACATCTCTCTTCATCAATCGCTTGATTGATCTCCGCATCCATTTTATGCAGCTTGGCGTGGTCAAGCGTTTCGGCTGCTCCTGCAACACCTGAACAACACGCAAGCAGGAATGATACAACCAGGGTTAAAGCAGAAGATTTGCTCATCGGCAACCAGGTGGTAAGGCAGTGTAGTTTTTTCATTTAATCAAGGTTTCTTGCAGGAACAGACGAATTAAACATCCAAGGCTTCAATGACGAAAGGATTTTTTCACGTCGAATAGCAGTTTTACAAACAACCGGAAACAGGCGAAAATCATTGCGTTGATTTTAGGGACAGGCCATGCTTTGCGACGCAGCCCAGTTCTCTGAGTTTATATTCCGTATGCGTCCGTAGAGTGGAAAGCATTTGTGGATAAGAAATTTTTCAGGACCAATTCCAATAAAGCCGGCGAATCCCCAGGCGGCCGACTTCGAGCCGCGCTCCAGGCGGAGCAGCCGTTACAGGTCATCGGCGTCATCAACGCGTATGCAGCCATTCTCGCGGAGAAGACCGGCTTCAGGGCACTCTATCTTTCAGGCTCTGGCGTAGCTTCAGCCTCCTATGGGCTTCCGGACCTCGGAGTCACAACGTTGAATGATGTGCTTGCCGATGTGAAGCGCATCACAGCCACCACTCCCCTCCCCTTGCTGGTGGATGCGGATACTGCCTGGGGAGATCCAGCCAAAACTGTCCGGCAAATGATTAAAGCCGGAGCGGCAGGCATCCATATTGAAGACCAGGTCGAAGCCAAGCGTTGTGGACACCGCCCCAATAAGCAATTGATCAGCACCAGCGAGATGGTGGAGCGAATCAAAAGCGCTATTTCAGGGAAAACTGATCCTGCTTTTGTTTTAATGGCCCGGACCGACGCAGTTGCCGGAGAAGGTTTGGAAGGTGGAATTGAACGGGCGATCGCCTATCGCGATGCTGGCGCTGATATGATCTTTGCCGAAGCGCTGACAAACTTGGACCAGTATCGAACCTTTGTTAATGCCGTAAAGATTCCGGTGCTCGCCAACATCACTGAATTTGGAAAAACCCCTTTGTTTACGCTTGAGGAATTGCGCTCGGCAGGCGTTGGACTTGCGTTATACCCGCTTTCCGCCTTTCGCGCCATGAACGCTGCTGCGTTGCAGGTTTTCCGCAGCATTCGGGAGAACGGCACCCAGAAGGAAGTGCTTCCAATAATGCAAAGTCGTGCTGAACTTTATGAGTTTCTGAACTACCAGGTTTACGAGCAAAGGCTGGATGAGATGTTCAAGAAACAGAAGTCGTGAGCGACTGGCCTCAGTTGCTTAACACCACGTGTTGGATCGGCATGTGAGGCCACTGCCTGAAAGGAAATCCTATGAGCGAGGACAAGAAATCGGCAGGACTGGCGGGAATAGTGGCAGGTCAAACGGCCATCAGCACGGTTGGCAAGGAAGGGTTGGGACTAACCTATCGAGGATATGCCATCAACGATCTGGCGGAAAACTCCACGTTTGAAGAGGTCGCCTATTTGCTGATCCATGGTCAACTGCCCAATCGCAACGAGCTGGAAGATTACCGAAAAAGATTGATCTCTCTGCGAGGCTTGCCCAATGCATTGAAAACGGTTCTGGAACAATTGCCGGCAGAGACGAATCCCATGGATGTTTTGCGCACTGGCTGCTCAACCCTTGGCTGCCTCGAACCTGAAAGCCCGAAGAGAGAGCAACTCCAAATTGCCAACCGACTCTTGTCCGCCTTTCCTTCAATGCTGCTCTACTGGCATCAATTCAACACTCAAGGCAAACGAATCGAGACGCGCACAGACGATCCCAGCATCGCAGCTCAATTTCTTCATCTCCTGATAGGAAAGCCAGCCGATCCGATTCACGTCCGTGCCCTGGACTCATCCCTCATTCTTTATGGAGAACATGAGTTCAATGCGTCCACTTTTGCGACGCGTATTACAGCTTCCACATTGGCGGACTTTTATTCGGCCATTACCTCTGGCATTGGAACATTACGTGGGCCGTTGCACGGCGGTGCAAATGAAGAAGCCATGGGGCTCATTGAAAAGTTCCAAACACCCGATGAAGCGGAAGCGGGTTTGATGTCCTTGTTGCAAAAGAAGCAGGTGATCATGGGCTTTGGTCACCGTGTATATAAAATATCTGACCCCAGGTCCGATGTGATCAAGGGAATCGCTCGGAAGCTGGCATCTTCGAGTGCCGACTTGAACCTGTTCGCTATTGCTGAACGCATCGAAGCCGTGATGTGGCGCGAGAAAAAGTTATTTCCAAACCTGGATTTCTACAGCGCCCTTGCGTTTCACTTTTGCGGCATTCCAATTCCAATGTTCACTCCGCTATTCGTCATTGCCCGAACCGCAGGTTGGTCTGCCCATATCATCGAGCAGCGGGCAAACAATCGCCTCATCCGGCCGACGGCAGAATACATTGGACCGCAACCGCGACCTTACGTGCCGATAGAACAAAGGTAATACCTTCTCAAGCCAACTGATTATGAGTAGTTCCTCCAACAATCTGCGCCCTCCGCCAGACCAATTATTTGCCGACATCGCCGACTACGTCACAAAATATCTCATTGAGAGTGACGAGGCATACCGAACTGCACAGTACTGTTTGTTGGACACACTCGGATGCGGTTTTCTCGCACTCGAGTATCCTGCTTGCACGAAGTTGCTTGGACCAGTCGTTCCCGGGACCACGGTTCCCCACGGCAGCCGCGTTCCCGGCACGCAGTACGAACTGGATCCAGTCACGGCCGCATTCAATATCGGAACCATCATCCGTTGGCTGGACTTTAATGACACCTGGCTGGCAGCTGAATGGGGACATCCCTCGGATAACCTCGGCGCAATTTTAGCCGTATCGGATTTCATTAGCCGCCGCAACTTGCAGGAAGGGAAAAAGCCTCTTTCTGTGCGAGACCTGTTGACCGCGATGATCAAAGCTCACGAAATTCAAGGCGTTCTGGCCCTGGCCAACAGCTTCAACCGAGTCGGATTGGATCATGTCCTGCTCGTGCGAATTGCCTCGACTGCCATTGCCACCCAATTGCTGGGTGGCACCAGGGAACAAATTATTAATGCTGTTTCAAATGCATGGGTTGATGGAGGCGCTTTACGCGCTTACCGGCACTCTCCCAATACGGGATCAAGGAAATCCTGGGCTGCGGGTGACGCTACCAGTCGCGGAGTGCAACACGCGTTTATGGCGATCAAGGGAGAAATGGGTTATCCCTCAGCTCTCTCGACGAAAAACTGGGGCTTCTGCGATGTTCTCTTCAAAGGCAATCCGATTACGCTGGCCCGGCCTCTCGGTTCCTATGTCATGGAACATGTGCTCTTCAAAATTTCCTTTCCTGCTGAGTTCCATGCTCAAACGGCGGTGGAGGCAGCCTTCAAACTCCATCCCATGGTTCGCGACCGCATTGATGATATTGAACAAATCGCGATTACCACCCATGAATCCGCCATCCGGATCATTGATAAGGCGGGGCCGTTGCATAATCCCGCAGATCGTGATCATTGCCTTCAATACATGGTGAGTGTTGCGCTGCTTTTCGGCAGTTTGACAGCCGATCATTACGAGGAGGAAACGGCCCGGGATTTACGTGTGGATGCCCTGCGAGCCAGGATGGTTGTCAGGGAGGATTCGCGCTATAGCAGGGAATATCTTGAGCCTGATAAACGCTCCATTGCAAATGCGGTACAGATATTTTTCAAGGACGGCAGTTCAACGGAAAAAGTTGAGGTGGAATATCCGGTGGGCCATCGCCGCCGCAGGGCGGAAGGAATTCCCCTGTTGTTGGAAAAGTTTCGAAAGGCACTCCGCTGCCGATTCCCAGAACCGCAGGCTCAAAACATTTTTGAGCTTTGCAACGACAGGCATCGCCTCGACTCAATGCCGGTGAGTCAGTTTGTGGAACAGTTTATTCCTTCGACCGTCGACTCATTGCCCTAGACCTTCTTCACTCCATGCGCTAGATATTTCACGCATGGCATCACGACTCAATGGAAAATGGATATTGATTACCGGCGCCTCGAGTGGCTTCGGAGCTGCCACGGCCCGTGCCTTCGGTGCAGAGGGAGCCAAACTCCTGCTGGGTGCGCGGAGGATGGATCGCTTGGATCAGGTTGCGGCGGAAGCGCGGAAAGCGGGCGCTGGCGAAGTCCATGCTCACTTCCTCGATGTTTCGAAAACTTCCAGCGTCGAGGAATTCATGAGCTGGGCACGCCAACAGATCGCCGGAATAAATGCCACAGCAGCTCCAGTGCTGGATGTCCTCATCAATAACGCCGGCGGTGCACATGGAGTGGAAACCGTCGCTGAAGGCAAGGACGAGGATTGGGAAATGATGTTGCAGACGAACGTTCTGGGAATTCTGCGTATGACACGCGCGGCATTGCCGCTCATGGTTAACAACCCGGGTGGTTCAATCATCAACATTGGCTCTTTCGCCGCCTATACCGCATATGAAGGCGGTGCTGCCTATTGTGCTGCCAAAGCCGGTGAATTGCAGATTACGCGGACGCTTCGGCTGGAGTTAAATGGAACCGGGCTCCGGGTCTGCTCGGTGGATCCTGGCCTTGCGGAAACAGAATTTTCTGTTGTGCGCTTCAAGGGCGACCTCGAAAAAGCGAAAAAGCCTTACGAAGGCACCCAGCCTCTCACTGCAGAAGATATTGCTGAAATTATCCTCTGGGTTGCCAACCGCCCGCCGCACGTGAACATCGATCAGATGTTGATCAAACCGACCGATCAGGCTGCCATTCACAAAGTTTACCGTCGAAAGAGTTTGTAGTTTCCCTCTCCACTTCCCCTTGCTTGCAAGGGGATTTTTTTATTAGGCGTGAACCGGCGGAGTGTCTGCAGGTGTGGTTCCGTTCGGCTAAATACCGCGATTCGCACGCCACAACATTACTGCCCCAATTGCTTGAAAGAGAAAATTAGGAATCCATAGGATCAGGTGGGGGGCCAGATAAGGACGGCCCTCGAAAGATTGGCCCAAAATAATAAAACTGTAATAAACGAGAACCAGCGCGAGCGACATGGCAATGCCTACGTTGGTTTCCCGGCGGTGAGCTTGAATCCCCAAAGGAATACCGATCAGCGTGAAGCCAAAGCAGGCGAACGAAAATGCAACCTGGCGATGCATCTGAACGCGGATTGGCATCGTCACATCCTTTTTTTTGTTCGCCAGGATGTCTCTTCTTTGTTGCAATTCCGCCTTGCTTCCGGCTTTTTCGGGAACGGCAAACTCATTCTCCACAACTTGCAATTCGTTCTGCAACTGACGGAAAGTCATGTCGCCGATATGAATATTTTTTGAGGTGGAGTTTGTCTTAATCGAACTAAGATCCTGCGAAACGATTCCAGGATAGGCCCAACTGCCGCTCTGCACGTCAAAAATGCGTGCGTCAAAAAGTTCCAGGCTGGTTTGATTGCCGGACCTTTGAAGAAGCCCTTTCGGGGCATCGGTCATGGTTTTGACCTTATCATTTTCGTCCAGTTGACAAATATGGATGTCGGTCAGATTTTTCCCATCACTAGCCCCCACATAAATCAGAAAACCAGGAAAATCCTTTACAAATATGCTGTCAGGCAAAGCGGCTCCAGCCACTTTACCCACCATCTCATCGCGCAAATCAAGGTACGCGATACGGCAGCGCGGAGCGATCTCCATGTTGATGGCGGCGCTTACCCCACAGAGAACGAGGCTCAAACCAAGAATAGGTGTAATTAACGAGAGCAGGCTTACTCCGCTGGATTTCACCGCAGTCAGCTCCTGGTCCGCACTAAACCGCCCAAATACAAGCAGGGCGGCGGTCAGCATTCCCATGGGAAGAGCGAACACCAGGACGAAAGGGATCAGGAGACCAAAAGCCTGGATCACTCCACCAAGGGTCGCCTGGCGATTAATAATGAGCACCAAAATTTCCTTCAAGCCGTTCCCGAGCAGCAGCACGAAGGTAAAAACGGCCACCGTCATCATCAAAGTGGCCAGCACCTGGCGGATCAAATATGTGTGCAAAATTTTCATCTACACACCGGCAATGCGCCACAACAAAAAGCCTTCAATTCTACAATTAGAGTCATAGCTCAGGATTCATGTTAGCAGAAGGAGTAAAGCGGAGTATAGCAGCAAACAACGGGACCAGGTATTAATCTCTGAGAAGCCGCCAGGGTTCCTGGTCACTTACATCCACGGTTCCAGGCCCCTCGCTTTTGGCGGGTGAAAGGATTGCCAGAAAATCGAGAATGTCAGCACCAATGTTATACGTGCCATGAACCACATTTGCGGGCAAATATAGGGAGTGCCCAGTTGTCATAATACGCTTTTCCTTCTCCACCCACTGCTCCGCTGTTCCTGAGAGCACATAAAGAATTTCCTCCATTTTGGGATGGCAGTGGAATTTGTGGGCTTGTCCGGGATACATCCGGCATCGAACAAAAAGGAGGTTTGTGTCCTTGACCATGGCTGGACTGGAATACCAATGATGCATCTTGTTGGGAAACTCCTCCACAATTGTTTCCTCGAAGGAAACAAACCGCCAGTTCGGATTTGAATTCATTGCCATGCACCAGTCTTAAAGATCGCGAACCTGCGTCAAGCGAAATAGGGGATTCGAAGAATCAATTGGCTAATCAGCCGGGTTACTCTGCCCTGGGTGCAGTCCGAAATGGTTTAATTTTTCGCGCATGGTTATGCGTGAAACCCCGAGCCAGCGCGCAGCCTTGGCTTGATTCCCCTGGGCGAGTTCTATGGCCTGGCCAAACAACTCTCGTTCCACTTCTTCAATAACCGTGGCATGCACCCCTTCCATCTCCCCCCGCCTCGCCCGACTTAGATAAGTTCCAATTCCGGCGGCGATGGATTGATTGCCGCCAGCGACTGCTTCTCCCACTTTGGCGACCACCTCGCGGACATGTTCGATACTGATGGTGTATCTTCCCGCGAGCAATAGGACCTGTCGCACCACGTTTTCCAACTCGCGCACATTCCCCGGCCATGGTTGATTTTGTAAAAACTGCAGTGCTTCCGGCTGGATGGAGGGTGACTCAATGTCAAAATCAGCTCCATAGATTTGCATAAGATATCTCACCAGATTGGGAATATCTTCACTTCTATGACGCAAGGCAGGAGTTTTGATGACCGCAACATTCAGGCGGTAGTAGAGATCTTCGCGAAATTGCTTATCATGTAGTGCCTTTTCCAAGTCACGGTGGGTAGCCGCAATCACCCTGGCATCTATTGGAATTGGTTCCCTGCCTCCCAAACGATGGATATACTTTTCCTGGAGAACGCGGAGCAGCTTGGCTTGAGTGTTCAGGCTCATGTCCCCAATCTCATCGAGAAAAAGCGTGCCCCCGCTGGCCTGTTCGAAGCGCCCGATCCGACGCATATCTGCCCCGGTGAAAGCACCCCGTTCGTGTCCAAAGAGTTCACTCTCCAGCAATGTCTCCGGAATCGCCGCACAGTTAACCGCAACGAATGGTGCTGCGCTCCGATCGCTGTGCTGGTAGATGGCTCTGGCGATCAATTCCTTTCCAGTCCCGGTTTCACCGCGGATTAGAACGGTTATCGGCTTGGCGGCAACACGTCCAATTTCCTTATAGATTCCTTGCATGAGCCGGCTGTTGCCAATAATGGCATTTCGCGCGGAAACACATTCGCCCATTTTTACAGGCTCGGACATAAGCCGGCTGCTCTCGACGGCTTTCTCCACCAGATCCAGCAGCTCTTCCATTTCGAAGGGCTTAAGCAGGTAATCGTACGCACCGAGCTTGGTGGCTTCGATTGCTGTCTCAGTGGTTCCATGCGCCGTCATCAGGATGATGGGCAGACGCGGCTTCGCCTGATGTAACCGCTTCACCAATTCCAAACCATCCAATCCGGGCAATTTTAAATCCGAAATGACCACGTCGAAATTAATTGTTTCAGCAGTTCCAAGTCCTGAATCACCGCGTCCTTCGCAGGAAACCGTGTAGCCCTCATTGACCAGTACACGACGAAGAGCATCAGCCGCTCCCGCATCATCTTCGATCAGTAATAAAGTCCTTTTGACACTCATGAGTTATTGGCTTCAGGCAACACAATACCGAAGGTTGTGCCACGGTTGACCTGAGTTTGGAACTCTAAAAGTCCCCCGTGCTTCTGAATGATTCGGGCTGCAATCGACAGTCCCAGACCGGTGCCGCTATCCTTGGTGGTGAAGAACGGGTCGAAGAGACGCTTCTGCACTTCGGCAGAGATGCCATTGCCGGTATCCTCGACCTCCAGAATTACCACCGGAACAGATTGACCGTTTAACCGGGTGACATCTTTTCTTTCTCTGAGCGTCACCGTCCCCTTTTGCGGAATGCTCTCAGCAGCATTCTGTACGAGATTGATTAAAACCTGTTTGATTTGTGCGGCATCAGCCAGGATTTGCCCCGCGCTATTCAGTTCCAATTTCATATCGATCGATGATCGTTCCAGTTGCAGTGCCATCAAATCCCTGACATCGCGCAAAGTCTTTTCGGCGGACATCAGTTTCAATTTAGGGTCCGCTGGGCGGGCAAATTGCAGGAAGTCTTTAACGATCCGCTCGAGCCGGTTGATTTCGTTGCCAATAACCAACGCATCCTCCAATTCGGGAGAACCAACAGTCAGTGCCTTTTGCTGAGTGAAAAGGCGGGCCTTGATCGCGGTCAATGGATTGCGAATTTCGTGGGCAACGCCGGCAGCGAGGACCCCGAGTGAAGCCAGCTTCTCCTGGCGTTCTATCATGGCCGTGCTCTCCACAAGCCTGAGGCGCAATGGATTTATCATGTCGCGATAGACCACGCTCGCAAGCCATGCCCCCAGAACTAATAGCAGAAAGAGTGAGCCGAAAATGAGGCCCCGAAGAAAGTTCAACGATTTCTGAGAATCCGAAATAAATCTGTTGAGGGATTCCTGATGTGCAGCAACCAGTTCATTAGCCAGTTTAAGTAACGTATCTGATTCCCTTTCAACCTTCTCAAAGTCCGCGAATTCCGCCTGGCGAACTTGCGGTGATGTTTCGATTTTTTTCAACAGATTTGTGGAGGCGGCAAAATAATCGTCATAGGCGGCGTTGATTTGATCCATGATTCGACCCTCCTTGGGCGTCAGCAAGGTCGGGCGCTGTGCATCGATCCAGGCATTCTGCTCATTCAATCCTCTTAAAAAGGCCTGCCGGTCTTTGGTGTCCTGCCGAACATGGTATTTAAGCAATGTGTAATTCAGTTCCTGAAAATTGGCACGGAAGTAATCAGCGGTCTGGAAACTGCCGATATGAGCAGTGTTCATCTTGTCGCTCAGTCTTTCCACCCGCAACCAACTGGCATGCGCAGCCCACGCAATCATCAGCGCGACAAAAAAAATCGCCAACGCAAAGCCAATCAGCCGCAATTTAATCGCAGTCATTTTTAGGAAACTAAGTTGCCATGAATGGAAAGTAAATTGCCAACCAGGCCAGATTCAAACAATGCCTATGAACGCAGAAACCCCTGAATATCAATGAAGTTATTTTCATAAACCATCTGGCATACAAAAAGCTAATCACCGTTCCGTGCTACAGGCATTAAGCATACCAGAAAGACGGGGCAGGAAAACATCAAACCAACTCCAGACGCTTGTGCCGGTCATGGATTTCCCTTGGTGGTTGCTCAAAGCGCAGCCTCCGGGGTTTTGTCAGATGTTGTGAAAGCTAAAGTTCTATTGGTCGACGATGATATTTCCGTGCGCGAATCGTTGGGACGGGCACTGGAGTCCGAAAATTACGAAGTGGTTCAGGCGGCTAATGGACAGGAAGCTCTCGAGAGATTTAGCGAGCAGCAAATAGATGTGGTTTTACTGGATGTGAACATGCCGGTCATTAACGGTTGGGATGCGTTGGATCGGATGCAGGAAATTAATCCGTTCCTGCCTACTGTAATCATAACCGCCCGGCCGAATCAGTACGAACGAGCGGCGGCGGCGGGAGCTGTCGCTCTGATGGAAAAGCCGCTGGCACTGCCGGTATTAATCGGATTATTGAACCATTTGATGGAAGAGCCTTGGGATGCGCGTAGAAAACGAATGGCAGCACATCAGCCGATACGGATTCCCACTGGCCTGGACTAAATGAGCTGCTGATGCTCACGCAGATCATAAAGAAGAAGAGTTAGTTCTTTTAACGTGGGGGCCAAAACCCCCGAAAGATTTTGGGTGCCGGGAGACTCCCTCGATACGCTGGCCGTTACTTCTGCTCGAGTTGGCGAATCGAAGCCCGGCACCCTTTCTTTTCCCGACCTGGTCGCTGCCGGAGCAGACCTGAAAAGGCAGGCCTCGGCTGTTGTCAATCCTGCGACATATTCGGAAGTTAAATTAACACTATTGAACCAGCCAGGTGATATCTTCTCCGCTCCCAGCATGGGACGCCTGATCGGACCAATGATATTGCGGAAGTCAGCACTAATGCCGCCGTTGGTCAAGACGATAACGACGATGTGGTTACTGGCGTTCTTTTGATGCGCCATAGAGAAAATCCATCCACGTGTTGGTAGAGGTTAAAAAGCAGGTACTAACTCCATTGGTAATCAATGTATTTATTGTGACCTGATTTAAGTTCCAAAGCGGAGGGAAAATTACAACGTTGGGGAAAGATGGTGGCTGGAGCCAGAATCGAACTGGCGACACAAGGATTTTCAGTCCTCTGCTCTACCGACTGAGCTATCCAGCCAACGTCCTCCAGTATTGAAGTTCGACTCAGGCCATTTGGCAAGGGATTTTATAAAATAAAAAGTTTCTTTCTGAAAAAACTTCTTGAGTTTGTGTCGAAAAGAGCCCCAATCATAAGCTGCTCCGCCAAACACAATCTTATGAGAATCAAATCTTTGACAACATTGGCTCTCGGTTTTGCAGGTGTTTTGACCTGCCAGGCCGGGTTGAACGATCACAAACTGGATATCTATTGGGTGGATGTGGAGGGCGGCGGCGGTACTCTGATTGTAACCCCCAACAATGAATCGGTTTTAATCGATACAGGCATGCCTGGTGGAAGAGATGCCGGGCGCATTCACGACGTAGCCACCAAAATCGCCGGTTTGAAAAAGATTGATTATCTCATTACAACTCACCTGCACATTGACCATTTTGGTGGCGCGGCCGAGCTTTCCAAATTGATGCCCATCGGAACAGTTTACAACAATGGAATCCCTGATCACAATCCAGACAATAATCCGCAGGACACACGTTTTCCACTGCTTATCAAGCCGTATCAGGAAATGCAGGTGGATGCGCGCCAGATCATAAAACCTGATCAAATTATTCCGCTCCATCAATCCACTGAACCGGATACAGCAAAGTTAACTCTTCGCTGCATCGCCGCAAAACAGGCTTTCACAAAAGAAATTCCGAAAAATCCCCAAAATGAAACCATCTGTGCCGGATCCAAGACTCACGAAAAGGACATTACGGATAATGCCAACAGCATTGTCATGTTATTGAGCTTTGGGAATTTTCGTTTCTTTGATGGTGGTGACCTTACCTGGAATCTCGAGAGTCAGTTGGTTTGTCCAGCCAACCTGGTGGGCAACGTGGATGTTTACCAGGTGGATCACCATGGTTTGGACATGAGCAATAATCCCCTGCTGCTCCGCAGTCTCTCACCCACCATCAGTGTAATGAGTAACGGCACCACCAAGGGGTGTGAAAAGGAAACCTTCGCAACTTTGAAGTCGATTCCTTCAATCAAGGCGATGTATCAAATTCACCGTAATCTGCGGGCAGATTCTGAAAACAATACTTCCAACGAATACATTGCAAATCTCGAAGAGCATTGCAGCGGCAATTACATCAAACTTTCCGTTGACTCTGACGGAAAGAATTACACCATTTCCATTCCCGCCAAGGGGCACTCAGCGAAATACAAAACCGCCTCAAATCACTAAGGTTGGCTCCTCAAGGAATCGTGCGATAGTAGCGCGAGGGAAAGCTTGGCGCGTTGGCATCTTCAAACTGGAACTGACCATTGGTTCCTGCGGTTGCTGAACCGATGTTAAGCCAATTGATCAGGTTCGTTGATGCCTGGACCGTATAATCGCGTCCGGGTATGCCGGCAAATTTGGTCACCGCATGTCCATTACCCAATATGGCGAAGCCAGTGATGTTTTGGGCTGGCTGAGTAGGACCGGAACCTTTGATGGTGACGGTCACTGTTCCGGTTGCGGAAGCACCTTGGCCATCATTCACGACATAGGTAAATGAATCAGAGTTGGTGGAACCGGCAGGCGGATTGTAGGTGATTACCTGGTTGTTCAGTGTGATCGAACCTCCGTTGGCGCTCGTAGCGCTCAGACTCGAAAGAGCAATTACATCTGCATCTGCATCAAAAACAGTTTTGAGCAATTTGCTGAGAGAGAAACTTGCCGGGCTATCCTGGTTAGCGGCCAAGGAAAAAGCGCGGGTGACAGGAGAAATGTTGATTACCAGTTGGGCAGCCAGATTATTGGTGCTGCCCGAGAAGTTTGAGTCCCCTGCGTATTCAGCGGTGATGGTATGGGAACCATGGGACAGGGCTGCAGAAGTGATGCTTGCAATACCGCCACCAATAGTGACCGGCGAACCCAATGGTGAGCCATCCGACTTGAACTGAACTGAACCTGAAGGTGCGGTCACGTTTAAGGCAGTGGTAGCAATGGTGGTCGTGAGTGTGACATTGGAACCGGTTGGCGACGGATTGGCTGAAGTGGCAACGCTTATTGTCGAGTTGGCTTTGGTCACTGACAATTGTCCATTGGCAAAGGTGAAACTGTAGTTGCCGGAACTCAAGGTGCCTGCTGAAGCTGTAATTGTGTAAGGGCTGCCCGAAACAGGACTGTTCGTTGTCGCGGTCGTGGTGAGGGCTGGGCTCCCGGTTATACCACTGGTGCCCAGGGTTTCACCATTCAAAAAGCCCGAATAGCTCGCGGTGAAAACAGGATCGGCCGACCCATAGGCCCGCGTCGCATTGTTCGCAGTGACTGTGAGTGCGGCTTTTGTCAACGTCAACTGCCCATTGGCAAAGGTGAAACTGTAGTTGCTTGAAACAAGCGAACCTGCCGCCGCAGTAATAATATACGGACTGCCTGAAACAGAGCTGTTGGTCGTGGCCGTCGTGGTGAGGGCTGGGCTGCCCGTTACTCCACTGGTGCCCAGGGTTTCACCATTCACAAATCCCGAATAGCTGGCGGTGAAGGAGGGATTGGCGGAGCCATAGCTGCGACTGGCATTGTTGGCCGTGACCGTGAGCACCGCCTTGCTGACCGTGGCGGTTGCCGTTGCGGTCGCGGTATTATAGTCGGTGGTATCTGTGGGGGTAAATGTAACCGACAGATTTTGGTTCCCGACCCCGAGGATCGTTCCAGCCGGTGGGGTGTAACTAAATGTCCCCGGCACGGTGGCGGTGGCGTTGAGTTGAGTAGAGCTCAAAGACGTCCCATAGGTGATTGCCGCGGGATTTGTCCAGGTAATCGTTGGAGTCGCTTTGTTTACTGTCAGCGTGCCGGAATCAGTTGTTGTGAGGGCGCCTGAAGTCGCATGGATGGTTGCAGTCCCGGCATGGTTTGGCGTAAAAGTTGCGCTCTTCTTATCAGCCGACGGCACCAGATCGCCACTTACCACACCACCTGTGACATTTTGCAGCGTCCAAGCAGTTGCGGCCACATTCGCAACAAAATTGCTTTGTGAATCACGTGAGATCGCGTAAACGGTCAAAGCACTGGTGCCAAGTCCAAAAGCTTGGGCAGGCACGAGAGTACCTGTGCCATTGGCCTTTGTTTCCACCCGCACCATTGTTGCTGCACCGGCAGAAACAGTCAAAGTTCCGGTACCGGATAGAAGCGATGTGCTTTCGGTCACGGTGAAGTTGGTGACACTGGCCGGGGTTAAAGCTGTCGTCGTGATGGTAAGTGTGGATGTTGTTGAACTGCTTGCTGACGAAAAATTGTTGGGGCTAAAAACTCCGGTGGCTCCAGCAGGCAGATTCGTGACGGATAAATTAATATTAACAGAGTTGCCTCCGGATTTGCCACCAAGAGTAATCAGAAAGGTTGTACTCTGGCCGGCGTTGACAGGTGAAGCTTGGGGGCCAACGGTAAGCGTGGCGAAAGGTCCGTCGGTAAAGATGGCCTGCGCAATCAGCCCGGATGCCAATCCAGTGGCGGTCAGTTGGAGCGTAGCACCTAGTTCATCCTGGTCCGCGGGGACAAGCCAGGTAGTTTGAAAGCTTCCGGTATCATCCGCCGTAGCCTGCCATGGCTGGTGGGCAGGGCTGTTGGTGTTGTCACCATCACCATCATCGCCTACATGCAAGACACGCAGCTGAACAATTTCGTTGGGAGAAAATCCGGTGGCAGTAATATAAACGGTTGAGCCCGGCGCATAATCCTCTTGATCTGTCACCACGGTCGGCGAGTTGGTTTGCGCGACAACCTGCCAGGCAAACATCAAGGTAAAAACGGCAGCTAACAGGGACAAAATGCTTCTAATTTTCATGGTTCTATTTTTACAACTGCATAAGGTGCTGAGACACATAACCAGCCATGGAACAACTGGTAGACGGGCTCTGCCCCATTTCACATGCATCCCATTCTGATTCGTAACTATGCCGTAACCTCAACAATTGAGATTACGGAATGGATCCCGGCAAAGTACGAATATCCAAAGAGTGTCCACCGACTTAACTGGAACGACCTGCCTTTCTTAAACGAAGAAGAAGTAGTGAAGTGCAACTAACCCTTCCTTCGGCGAAAAGAATAGGAAGTTGACAACACGTTGTCTACAGATAATTAAAACATTTTAAAGTCACAAGGCCCTAACCATCAGGGGTATAAACAAGATTTAGTCTAGTTATAATTTCCCCTACTTACTTCTCAAGTTTGATGATGCCGTGTGCAATGGCGTACTTGGTCAAGCCAGCAACATTATGGATATCGAGCTTGTTCATCACTCGTTCCCGGTGAGTCTCAACGGTGCGGACTCCAACCCCCATTCGACTCGCCATTTCCTTGTTGCTCTGCCCCTCGGCAATCATGGAGAGAACTTCAGTCTCACGGTTCGTCAGCTTTTTGGAATTCCCCGATTCCTCGCCATTCGTCGCTTCGGCAAGGTATTGATCCAGCATGATCTGGCTGATATCGGGACTAAAAAAAGCGCCACCTCCATGGACTGATTCGATTGCACGTACCAACTCAGTCAAGGGTGCGTCTTTGAGCACATATCCCTGGGCACCTGATTTAATAATCTGGAGAACGTAATCTTTGTTGGTATGAATGGAAAGAATCAGCACTTTTACCAGCGGAAACTCCCTGCGAATTATTTTGGTCGCCTCCAACCCACTCATGGTTGGCATGTCTAAATCCATGAGAACGATCTCGGGCGAAAGCTCCCTTACCTTGCTCACGGTTTCCTGACCATCGACAGCTTCACCGACGATTTCGATGTGCTCCAGGTTGTTCAGGCATGAGCCGAGACCCTTTCTGACAACCGGATGGTCATCTGCCAACAACACTTTGATTGTTTTCTTCCTCTTACTTACTGGCATATTTTGCTGGTTTTTCGCCGCGCACATACATCAAGGCCAGTTATCGGCACGAATGCTTTAGTCTGGCTATATGATAGTTCATATTGCCGATGCTCTAATCAACCAAAAACTGGTAAGCGTAAGTAAGCAAATACCACGCCATCCCGCGACTAAACTGCGTCAGAATTTTACGCACGAGGGTGTGCTGAGTCGTAAGCGCGCTTCAGTCTCTCGGTGCTAACATGAGTATAAACTTGCGTGGTTATTAGGTGGGCGTGACCTAGTAATTCCTGAACACTGCGCAAGTCGGCACCGGCATCCAGCATATGGGTAGCGTAGCTGTGACGGAGCTTATGAGGCGTGAGGCTTGGATCCAGTCCGGCGAGCGCCAGGTACTTCTTGAGCCGTTGTTGCAGCACTCGGGGTGAAAGTGCCGCCGCTTTCTCCGTTTCTCCAAGGAAAACAGGTGAGCCGCCGCCTGGCGACTGCTCCAGCGTGCTCCAATAGTTGCGAATGGCGGTCAGCGCAGGTTCTCCAATGGGCACCTGCCGCTCCTTTTTCCCTTTCCCACGAACTCGCACCAACTGTTCATTCCAATCGATATCCTGCGCAGTTAACCCACAGAGTTCGCTGATACGCAATCCGCACGAATAAATTGTCTCAAGAATGGCCACGTCGCGGTAGCACACAGTAGCAGAAATCGGACGACCGGGCCCTTTTTTCTTTGGCGTCGCCAACGGTTTTAGCGGCGCTCCCAAAAGTTCAACCATCTGCTGCGCAGTAAGAAATTTAGGCAGTCGCTTCTCCATTTTGGGCAGCGAGACGTTTTTGATCGGCGAAGCGGAAACAACTCCGTGTCTGATCAAAAACTTGTAAAAAGTTCTTAAGGCGCAAAAGCGCAATTGAATCGCCGCACGACTCAGGTTCCCACGGCCAAGAAATCGCAGGTAACCTCGAAAGTCATCACGATGTAAATTCTCCCAGGCAGGCTCAACTCCCCGCTCCTTGCGATGCCAACCATAAAATTCAACGAGCGTTTGCCGATAGTTCCTTTGAGTATAAATGGAAGCTCCCCGATCGGCGGCAAGATGATGGAGAAAAGTTTTGATCCATTTCTCCTCCGACGCCGAATTTGTTCCAGAAACCTCGGCAGGCTCAGGCGTCGGATCACCTTCCGGCACAGGAGAGGTTGAATCGCTCACAAATCATCAGGTTTTTTCAGTCGTCGCCGCTTCAGCTGGCGCTTTTGTCCTGGCGGCTCTGACAGCTTTTTCCCGCGGTGCAAATTCAAAACCCACCTTCCCACCTTCGCCAATAACCAGAAACGCAGAGAATGGACGGCCCTTCTTCGAAATAAACTTGGGCAGCAAATCGGTCCTGCCATTCGTCAGCAATTTCACCATTTGCGCGCGATCGATCTCGCGCTGTAAAATAATCTTGCCGGAACGAAAATCACACGTGCGATTGCCGCCAACCGCCTTCTCGCAAACATACGCCATGGGCGTTTCGAAAATCCGATTGCCGCACTTTGGACACTTCCCGACCGGCTCCTGCCCCGTGAAATCCACTTCCACCGCTGTGCCATCCGGGTTGGTTTGCCCCTGGCCGAAATCGAATTCGGGTTTGAACTCGGGAGTCATTTTAATGACGGCCGCAAATGGCTTGCCCATCTTGCTGCGGAACCCCTGCAACGGTCCAACCACTTTCTTCGAAATCAACTCTTCCACTTCCTCGATTTCAAGCTGCCGACCAGCCACAATTTTCCATAAGGCAAAATCACAACTCTGACATTGGAACTTTTTATAGTTCTCCTTGATTTCACCGCCACACTTTGGACAAGGAACCTTGAGCGTTGCAAAATCCCCTGGAACCGTGTCGCTCTCGTGTTGCTTCGCCTTGCTCACGATGGCACGGGTCATGTCCTCAATTTCGCGCATGAACTCCTCGCGCCTCAATTGGCCGCGAGACATTTCGCGCAATTTAAATTCCCAGTTCCCGGTAAGCTCAGGCGAGCATAATTCAGGAATATTCAATCCCCGCAACAGTGTAATCAGAGAAAATGCCTTCGCTGTTGGTTGCAATTCACGTCCATTGCGCAGAACGTATTTCTCGTAAAGCAAACCCTCGATGATGGCAGCCCGCGTCGCCGGCGTGCCCAATCCCTTCTCGCTCATCGCCTCGCGCAACTCTTCATCTTCCACCAACTTGCCCGCACCTTCCATTGCGCTCAACAGTGTGGCTTCCGAAAACCGTGCGGGTGGCTTCGTCTGGTTGGCAATAACCTCAACGTTTTTGGTATCGACTTTTTCATTTTGCTGCACCGCCACCAAAGTCGGCGTGTCATCGCTCTGCACTTCCTTGCCGTAAACTGCCATCCAGCCCGGATTCACCAGCACTTTGCCTTCGGTCTTGAACGGCTCACCGTCAACACGGGTGATGCGTGTCGTCACCAGGAATTCTGCCGCGGGATAGAACACCGCCAGGAACCGCTTCGTGACCAAATCGTAAAGTTTCTGCTCTGGCTCGCTCAAGTTTTTGGGAGCAAGGGCCGTTGGGATGATGGCAAAGTGATCAGACACTTTCGCATTATTAAATATGCGCTTGTTTGGCCTGACCCAATCCTGCTTCAAAATCGTATCCGCAAATGTGCTGTAACCCGTAATACCCTCCAACACGCCCAACGTCTGCTTCACGGTGGCAATGTAATCTTCCGGCAAGGCGCGGGAATCAGTTCGCGGATAGGTCAATACTTTGTGCTTTTCGTAAAGTGCCTGGGCCAACCCTAAGGTGTTCTTCGCCGAAAAACCAAAACGCCCGTTTGCTTCACGTTGCAAGCTGGTCAAATCATAAAGCAAGGGCGACAACTGGGTGGTCGGCTTGCTTTCTTCGGTGACGATTCCCGGCTTCCCCAGGCATTTTGTGCGAACCGCCTCCGCCTGCTTCAGGTCCCAAACACGTTCTGCTTTATGGTCAACGTCTCCATCTTTCCTCGAAAATTTCTCATCAAACCAACGCCCCATGTATTCGCCGGCTTGCGCACCGAACGTCCCATGAATTTCCCAGTAATCTCTGGGAACAAATTTTTTAATCTTCTCCTCGCGCTCAACTAAAATCGCCAATGTCGGCGTTTGTACGCGGCCCACTGTGGTCAGATGAAACCCGCCGGTCTTCGAGTTGAACGCCGTCATCGCGCGCGTGCCATTGATGCCTACCAACCAATCAGATTCCGACCGGCATACCGCGGCATCTGCCAACGGTTGCATCGATTCCCCGGTGCGCAACGCATCAAACCCTTCCCGAATCGCCGTCGGGGTCATGGATTGCAACCAGAGACGCTTGATCGGTTTGTCCGATTTTGCGTGTTGAACAATGTAACGAAAAATCAATTCCCCTTCGCGACCTGCGTCGCAGGCATTGATCAGTACATCGACATCCTTGCGTTTGATCAGCCTGGTCAAAACTTTCAGGCGCGGCTCGCTCTTTTCAATCGGCTGCAAACCGAAATGCGGCGGGATCACTGGTAGTTGCGGGAATGTCCATTTGCCACGCTTCACCTCGAACTCTTCCGGCACGCAGATCGTCAGCAAATGGCCCACAGCAGACGACAACACATAGCGATCACTCTCGAAGTAATCATCGTGCTTCGTGAATCCGCCGAGTGCCTTCGCGATGTCGCTGGCTACAGACGGCTTTTCCGCAATTATTAACGCTTTTCCCATGGATCTAACTCTTATTTTTTCGCAAAGGACGCTGCTTCAATGACCTTTACACCCTTGCAAGTGAGGGGAAACTGGCGCAAAAGCCAAAAAATGTCAATCGGACATCCTGAACCCCTCATATTCAGTGTTAAGCATGCCATCATTCTTACAACTCGCCAAATCCCTCACAGGCGGTCCACCCTCACAATTTTGCAATCGCTCACTTCCACCTTATAATCAATAACTTGCGTTGCATTCCTAATCCCCGGATCTTTTTCAGCTCGTTTTTCTTTTCCAACCTCAATATCGACGTGATTCAGGTCCCAATATTCCGCGAGCCAAACCTTACTTCACTCGATTTTGACCCCTTCTTATCTCATCATTAAGCTTTATTAAAAATTCCATTCCAAGCCTCAAAATCTATTGCATCCCACCACCATTTTACTATCTTCCCGCTCCTTTGTTGTACCCTCCCACTGAGGTTGTCGACAGGGCTCCGGCTATTCCAGACGAGTCTCTGTGAACCATCTTCAAAGATGTAACCAGCTGAATGACAGGAAACACCGTGCCCTTCAGCAAAGGGAAAGACCTGAATACCAAACTACGTACCATGAAATATTATGTCCTTGGAGCGAGTGTTTGCTCGTTCGCCTTCCCGTTAACCGTAACCGCCCAAACCCAACCCGCCCCGGTCACCAACGCCCCGGTGCCCGCCGTTGTGGAAATTGTGAAACCCAAGTGGGAAAGCAGTGCCGCCGCCGGCCTCACCCTCACCCGCGGCAACAGCCGAACCGTCCTCGCCACCGCGAATCTGGCAAGCCAGAGAAAGTGGTCCGATCAGGAACTCCTCCTCGGCACCGATGCCGCCTATGGCGCAAACAAGGGCGTCAAGGACACCGAATCCCTTCACGGCTTCTCCCAATATAACCGTCTCCTCTCAGACCGTTGGTATTATGGTGTGAAGTTGGAAGGCCTGCACGACGCCATCGCCGACGTGAAATACCGGTTCACCCTCGCACCGCTGGTTGGTTACTTTTTTATCAAGGAAAAAGACACCACCCTCAAAGGTGAAGTCGGTCCTGCCGCTGTCTATCAGAATCAAGGCGGCGACGCCAAAGGTTTCCTGAGCCTCCGCGCCGGCGAACGCTTTGAACACAAGTTCAGCGACACGGCAAAGGTGTGGCAATCCTTCGAAATTCTCCCGCAAGTCGACGATTTCAACAACTTCTTCATTAATGCCGAAATCGGTGCCGACGCCGCCCTTACCCAAAAGGTAAGCCTCACGGCTTACATCCAGGACACCTACTACAACGTCCCTGCCCCCGGCCGCCAAAAGAACGACATCAAACTCGTCTCTGGCATCAAATACAAATTCTGAAGACTTCGGTTATTACAAAAAGCTGTGCCGCTCAAACGCCGCACAGCTTTTACTTTTCACCCGGCGATCCCAATCCCACCGCCAGGCCGGTGGGTGGGGCGCCGTGCCTGTCCGGAAGGACCTCCGCTGCGCCGCACTGGCATGGTCCACGATCTTGTCCTGCCGAATATGCCTCAATTCGCGTAAGCGACCTCGCATCGCAAATCAAAAATTAATTCCGCTCTACGGGTTTTCCCCCATTCCACTCCCCCCATCCATCATTCTACTTTTTATCCGGTTTTTCTTTGTATTGATCCCAAAGCCACACCAGAAATGTGACACTTTTGGATTCTAGATGGCAGGCCAATTGAGAAACGAATCGGACCTATGCGACCACTTCATCAAGAAACCGCCAGCGCCGGTTTCACATTGATTGAACTTCTGGTCGTCATCGCCATCATCGCCATTCTGGCTGGACTTCTCCTCCCTGCACTCGCGGTCGCCAAAGAAAAAGGCCGTCGCGCAGCTTGTCTCAGCAATCAACGCCAGCTCGGACTCGCCGCCCGGCTTTACATGGACGATTACAACGGCGGGCTCTTCCACCACCACGAAGGCTGGGTCCTCGATGACGGCACCCAAACCGATACGCTCCCCAGCGACCCCGCCGGTTGCGCCGGTGGCGGCTCCGGCAACAGTCAGGCCGAAAAACCATGGGTCATCTTTTTCCAGCCTTATCTCAAAAGCCGACAGGTCGCCTTCTGCCCCTCCGACCGCACCGTCCGCTCCACTTTTCTCGCCGTTAACTTGATGCAATATAACGGTGAGATTGCCGACGTCAGCCAGGAGCCACCCGTCGATTCCGAGCAAGCCCTTGCCGAAAAAGATTTCCTCACCATAGAGAGCTATCTCCTCGACTCCGTCTTCACCCATCGCTCCGCCCGTTACGCTGTCGAAGGCGCACTGGGCGGCTTCGCCACCGATACCGCCGTTGCCAACCTTTCCAATCGCAACCTCATACTCTTCTCCGAACGTAACTCCGAAGCCATGAACGCCCGTGACAACCCCGACTACGGCGCAGTCTCCCAGGACGACTACGACACCTGGGTCGGCGAAGCCGCGCTCGTTCAATGGGGTTCCGGCAACTACGCCAATCAGGGCTGGATCAAATACAATCGCCACCTCAAAGGCGCCAACTATGTCTACGCCGACGGCCACGCCGAATACGCCCGCTGGACCAAAGCCCGCCTCGACCAATATCCCGACCACCTCGTCCGCAAACCCCTCCCCGCCCCGCCGCTTTAAAAGGTACCCGGGATTCAAATCCTGCGCGCCAGCAAGCAATTAATGGTGGAAAGAGACTCCTGTCGAATTCTGACCTCGTCGGTAACACTCCTCACCACATCGAGCTTCTCCGCGAACGCGCCCCACAATCCCAAATCCTCCCGCCAGGCACATTCGCTTGCTCCGCTTCCCGGACCTGCCTTGCGCTTCAACCCAATTCATCGTGCTGACCGCGTAGGCGGCCGGCGAATCACATTTGACTTGCACTTCGCAAGTTATCTCTGGACTAACTTGCACTATGCAAGTAATATTCCAGTGTATGGAATCGACATTGAAAACCACCCGACGTTCCCCTTGCCCCGTCGCTTGCACGCTCGATATCATCGGCGATCGCTGGACCCTCCTCGTCGTTCGCGACCTCCTCTTCGGCAAACATTATTACCAGGAATTCCTCGCCTCACCCGAAGCCATCGCGACGAACATTCTTTCCGCCCGTCTGAAAATGCTCGAAGCCGCGGGTTATATCCGCATGGTGGGTGATGCCGCTGACGGACGCCGCATCCGCTATGAACTGACTAAAAAGGGCCTCACACTCCGTCCCTTGATGCGCAGCATTGCGGATTGGGGCCTCAAAAACATTCAGAAGACTAAAATCTTTAATCCCCTGGCAGACCCTGCATCCGCTGTCCGCAAATAACCTTTATGAATGCCTCCACCGCTTCACCTTCGGCCTCCTCTTCCAGGCAAATTCTCAACGCCGATTCTCTCCGCCAGCTTTGCCTTGAACTCGGTGCCGACGACGTCGGATTCGTTGAGTTAAATCGCCCCGCCCTCGACCCCGAGCGCGCCGATATCCTCACTGCCCTGCCCGGCACTCGCACCCTCATCAGCTTCACCTGTCGCATGAATCGCGAGCCCATCCGCTCACCATTCCGCTCCCTCGCCAACAAGGAATTTCATCAAGCAAGCGACATCATCAGCGAAGTTGGCCACAATATTAGCCGCGAACTGGAACGAAAATCCATCCGCGCGCTCAATATCAGTGCCGGTTTTCCAATGGAAGCCGATCGTTTCCCCGGCCGGCTCTGGGTCATCTCGCATAAACCGCTTGCTGAAGCCGCCGGACTCGGCCGCATGGGCATCCATCGCAATGTCATTCACCCCAAGTTCGGCAGTTTCATCCTTCTCGGCACCATATTGATTGATGCCGAAGTCACTCAATACTCCCACCCAATCGATTACAATCCCTGCGTCGAATGTAAACTCTGCGTTGCCGCCTGTCCCGTCGGAGCCATCCACGCGGACGGCCATTTTAATTTTTCCGCCTGCTACACCCATAACTATCGCGAATTCATGGGCGGCTTCAATGATTGGGTCGAGACCATCGCCGATAGTCGCAACGCCCGCGATTACCGGAGCCGTGTCACCGGTGCCGAAACCACCTCGATGTGGCAAAGCCTCTCCTTCGGTGCCAATTACAAGGCGGCCTACTGTCTTGCCGTCTGTCCTGCCGGTGAAGACGTCATCAGTCGTTTTCTCACCAATAAAAAGCAATTCGTCACCGACATCCTCCGCCCGCTGCAGGAAAAGAAGGAAACCATTTACGTCATCCCCGGTTCCGATGCCGAGGACCACGTCAAAAAACGATTCCCCTGCAAAACCGTAAAGCAAGTGCACAACGGTCTCTACGTTTCCTCCATTGCCCAATTACTGAATCGCCTCCATGTCGCCTTTCAGCCCAATCAATCTGCCGGCCTGGATGTCACCTACCATTTTACTTTTACCGGCGCGGAATCTGTCAATGCCACCATCACCATCCGCGACAAACGCCTCACAGTTCAGGAAGGACTCATCGGCACGCCCAACCTCCACGTCACCGCCGACGCCACCACCTGGCTCGGCTTTCTTCGCAAAGAACGCAACATCCTTTGGGCTCTCCTCACCCGCCGCATCCGCCTCAAAGGAAAAATCGCCCTCCTCAAACAATTCGCCCGCTGCTTCCCCTCGTAAAATTCCAACTCTGATAATTTCAAATCACCCCACTTCCGCACCAGCACCCAGGAATTCAATCCCACCGCCAGGCACTTTCACTTGCGTTGGTAAGGAACATTGCCCGTCTGGAGAGACTTGCGCCCCGCACCCTAATCTCCCTCGCGAGTTACGCAACCAACTCAGTACATGAAGTAGACCATCTCTCTCAACTTGCGCCCCAAAAAATTCTCTATTTTACCTCATGAGCTGGCTCTCGGGGCAAACGATACAGCTTGTTTCCAGCTGAGACCCACAGGTCATCGCCTTCAACCTGAACGGATTTAATAACCACGCCTTCGTGTCGCAAATCACATAGCTTCTCCACCCTGCCTGTGGCTATATTGATAAGTGCTAAAAAACCTTCTCCCCCGGCCCAAACGCGGCCTCCATCAAGTGCCAATGCTTTTACTCCCTTGAATCGATAGCCATTTTCCTCCCGCAGGCATTTTAGAAGTGGAACCACAAGGTGTTGTTGCTTTTCCCGATCGTAAATATCGATCCCACCAGCATAACTGTCACTGGCCATCACGAATGCATTCGGGGTGGCGACCACGGCTCGAAAGGTGGATCGATCAATCTTTATCGTGCTATTCAACGAATTCCATTCATCAACACTGAGCCTCCATTCATCTTTGCTTACATAATAGCGCTTCAGACCAACCCCTCGAACCAAAACCCAAAGTTCGTCCGGGATGATTTGAGAAAAACTCGCGATTCTTTCCTTTGGCGGACCATGCTCTGGGTTGCCTACAAAGTGTCGAGAAAGTCCACTGGTGACGGTTTGCAGGCTTTTCTCGTTCAGTTCGACACCAAGTCCATGCACTTGTTTGCTCGGGAGATCCATGTAACCAACTCCTCCTTCGCTCCGCTTGCCATAGCCGATCCAGAGTCGGTTTCCACTTAGAAATAAAGAACTAATATTCGGAAGAAACAGCCCGTCGCGATAAACTTTAATTTGTGCCGTATGTTTGTTCAATTCCAGGATGCCATTTCCGGCAGTGCCTAACCAAACCTGCTCCTTATCCACACAAATGCAGGTAATTTCGTGCTCTATACCATCTGGCAGCTTTATTTCTCGATACGTTTCCTCGCTTTTATCATATTCAAATAGCAAACAACCGTCCGCCATCCAGATGCGGTTCCCGTCGCACGCAATCAAAAAATTCTGCCCGAGTGTCGCCAGGGACTTTCCAAGGGAAAACTTCCCGGGTGCACGCTTCGCCTGGTCCTCAGAATCCGCTGGTAAATGTCCGGCAATACCCAGATGTTGACGACATTCCTCCGCTGCCTTTTCCGCGCTAAATTCGGTTCTTTCCTTCCCCCACGGGCCTTCAGGACCAATCAACATCTCCAATTTACCCATGGATTCAAACGCAGCCAGGGCTTCGCGCCAGCGTCCCTGCTCGCGATCGCAGTAAGCCATGCAAATTTGAAATTCTTTTCCCGCCCATCCCATGTCTTGATCGTGGAACATCGTAACAATCGTTCCAGCTTTCTCAGCCAGGTCATAAAGCTTCCCGGACATGGACCGTTCCACAATGCGTAAAAACAAATCATGATTCCTTCGGCTTTGAGCTTTGACTATTTCGGGACTTCCAGCCAGAACGGCCAACAACTCACGAAGTCGGTTGGGATGGCGTCCCGACTCAATTGGAACGTGCACGAACGCACAGCCAAGAATATAAACCTCCATGCTTGGAAACTCTTTCACCATCACATCAGAAATTTGTTCGATGTACTTGTGTGCATTATCGCGCGGTAAAAACAAACAGACTTCGCTGAAAAACCCGTCGACGATGTGATAACAGTCCATATCCTTCTCCTTGACTGTCCCGGCAAATGCCAAATCTCTTTCACAGGCCGCAAACGCCATTTTCTTTGCATACTCGACCCTTTCCTCCGCTGACATCTTTCCAGCTTGAAAAAGCTGCGTTGCAGGTTCCTCCATCATTCGGAAAACCCTTAGCCGACGGTCCGCATTCGTGGTACTTTCCGCCTCGGCGGAAAGCAATTGGATTGCCTTCCGGTCATCCCGCTGTAAGTAAGATCGTATGAAAAGTGTGCGTGCCAACTCCCGCATCTTTGCGTCCGAACCGGTGGACATAACCTCCTGATAATAATCTCTTGCCTGTTCGGGTCTATCTATGTCCGGCGAGCACAAGCAAAAAGCCAGGTACATCTTGGCTTCGTCCCACTCGGGTTGCAGGAGCAGAGCCGCCTGGAATTCCTGCACGGCAGCTTCGATGTTCTCCCGGCGCTTTTCCTTATTTTCACTAATCAAATACCCTCCAATGAAAGAATAACCATCAACCAAAGTTCTCAAACTGGAAAGCGCTTTGCCCCTTTCGAAATGCTCCTGAGACTCCTTTTGTTTTAAGGTGGGGGGGTGCGTGCCGTCAGTATTTTCGATGACAGAATCAATGGCCTTGGCGATTTTGACATCCAGCTCGGCCCCAGGGATTTCCTTGAAACTGAATGTTTTCACAATGCCTCCGATCCTTTGCACCCTTAGCACCAGACTTATCTTGAATTGAGTATCCTGAAACGTTCGATAAATCCCATCAACCAGCACAAAAGCCGGACGAATCGTGGGAGTGGAGCCATTATTTTCTGTCAATCCCGCGAGGTTTAAACGCAGCTCACTATACAATGCATCCATCTGTGAACGTTCAACAATGGAAACCCGTGTTCCTTGATGAGAGCTCTCAAGACTCGTCCGAAGTGCATTGCCAAAACTGCCGAACCGATCATCGACACTCAAATTTTCGAAGTTGCCGATTCCAAACACGATACGTTGTTCATGATGTGAATAAATCCTGGTGGAATTTTTCACAAAATCTACGATGCGGTCGCCGGTCTGATTCACGTCATTGTTCTGAACAGGAATCAGTGCCAGATCACGAATTTGCCCGGTCTGTGCGTCCAATATTTTTATTACGAGCGAGTCGATGCCACCCGACTTCTGACGGGATCCAGTCAACAGCCACTCTGCACCAGCTAGTTTTCCAACCTGGACGGCCTCGCTCGCTTTCATTGGTTGGGAAAGCGACAATGACATTTCCTTTACAATCCGATCCATGGCCTGTCTCTCTACCAGCTCCACCTCCTTTACTTCGGACAACCGGGCAGTCAGCAGATCGGCTAAAAGTGCGCTCGATTGCTCAGCATTCGGCTCCACTCCCAAATTGAACCTGCCAATCCCGAGTCGTACAGCATGGGATTTGACGCCCCGCTCCGCCGCAGCTGAACTATCAGTCACCCAGACGGTAAATCCTCCGAGCATCGTTAGCAGGAGGAACAACATTGGAAGAATACCGTGGCTGCAACTGCGCCTCCCGGGTTTAAAACAATTAAAACTGGACATAATCTGTTTAGCATTTGGACAGTTGCCATGCTCCCATCCTTGCTTGTCATCTGGAGCAAATCGTCGGCCAACGGTTTCATTGGCACGACCTTTTGCCAGTCACGAGGCACTTCCTGCAAACGGGTTATGGTTGGTCGCATTATTGCTAACATGGCTGGAAGCCGGATGAATGAACTTGGAAACAGAACATGATTTTTAGGAGCGCAATCGTAACATTTTGGCAAACCGTCCTCTTTAGTTTCCTTTGGGGCGGGATCGCGGTTGTGAACCTGTCGGCCGAAGATTGGGACGCAACGCTCCTTTCCGCCGCTGAACATGGCGAAATAAATCCGCTGACTGAAGCGTTAAATCATGGTGCGCACGTCGATGCTCGCAATGTAGAAGGTTGGACACCCCTCATATTCGCGGCCAAAATCGGCAATCTGGAGATTACGAAAGCGCTCCTTGCGAAAGGTGCCAACGCCAACGGGCGGAGTTCTAGTGACGAAGGCTCAACAACTCTCGCCTTTGCCGTCCATGGCGGAAATCTCCAGGTCATCCAAACCCTCCTGGACCACGGCGCTAAAGTGGATGGAAGAGCTAAAAATGGTATGACTCCTCTCGTCTATGCCTGTCAAAACGGAAAGCTCGAAGTCGCTGCGTTTTTACTCTCACGAGGTGGGGATGTGGACCTTTTTGGTTCTGCGGACAGCGGTGGGGAATTTTATAATCCTCTCATGGCTGCTGCCCGGGAAGGACACGCTGAAGTCGTGAAACTGTTAATGGCCAAAGGGGCTAAGGTGGACAAAAAGAATAATGCCGGCACCACGGCCTTAATGGAGGTTGCCAAACGTCCCTATCCTCAGATTTTGAAAATGCTCCTGGATAAAGGGGCAAATGTGAACACACGGGGGACGCACGGCCACACCGCCCTCATCTATGCAGCTTATAATGGTCATTTGGAAAATATAAAACTTTTGCTTGCTGCCGGCGCCGACCCTTTTGCCACAGCGACAGATGATCCAGATCCCGAAAGGGAATTCGGAAGATATGACGCCGTTGCCCTGGCTGAACAACAGGATCATCCTGAAGCAGTGGGTTTAATCCGCGCTGCCCAAAGACGTCTCCGTCCTCCTTCTGGCCACTGACAAGGTCACTATTACTAACGAATTATAGTCTGTAATAGTCTGGAGAAACTGGTCCCTGCGCTTCTAATTCTTCCCCTCTCAACTTCATCCTCTAAAGTCGCATCCGATAATCTCAATACTCGCACAACCATCCCACTTCATTTAAACTACATTCAACAACGAGATGGGAATTATGGATTACGTAAATTTTGGCAAAACCGGCTTAAAAGTCTCCCGCCTGTGCCTCGGCTGCATGACCTACGGGGTGCCGGAACGCGGCAGTCATCCTTGGACGCTCAACGAGGAGCAAAGCCGTCCTTTCATTCAACGAGCACTCGATGTCGGCATCAATTTCTTCGACACCGCCAATAGCTACTCCGATGGCACCAGCGAAGAAATCGTCGGTCGCGCTCTCCGCGATTTTGCCAAACGCGACGAAATTGTTCTCGCCACGAAAGTCTTTTATCCCTGGCGCAAAAAGCCAAACACCGGTGGACTTTCTCGCAAGGCCATCATGACCGCCATCGATGCCAGCCTGCAACGACTCGGCATGGACTACGTCGATCTCTACCAGATTCATCGCTGGGATTACGAAACACCCATCGAAGAAACCCTCGAAGCGCTGCACGACGTCGTCAAATCCGGCAAGGCCCGTTACATCGGCGCTTCCTCCATGTATTCCTGGCAATTCTGCAAAGCCTTGCATCTCGCCGATCAAAACGGTTGGACACGCTTCGTTTCCATGCAGAATCATTACAACCTGCTCTATCGCGAAGAAGAACGTGAGATGATTCCCTTGTGCCAGTCCGAAGGCATCGGCGTGATTCCCTGGAGCCCGCTCGCACGCGGTCGACTCGCCCGTCCATGGGAAGACGAACCCTCCACGGCCCGCGCCGGGACGGATGAATTCGGAAAATTCCTCTACAGCAAAACCCAGGAAGCCGATCGCCGTGTTGTCGAACGCGTTGGTCAGGTTGCCAAAGCCAAAAGCGTCCCGCCCGCTCAAGTTGCCCTCGCCTGGCTCCTGCACAAAGCAGCAGTCACCGCCCCCATCATCGGCGCTTCCAAACCGCATCACCTTGATGACGCCCTTGCCGCCTTGAAATTGAAACTCACCCTCGAAGAAATCAAAGCCCTTGAAGAATCCTACGTCCCCCACCCCGTCCTCGGCTTTTCATAATCTGCGCTTATCCGAGTCCCTCTGCATTTGAAAGGGATTTTCCACTAACACACCCTCTTCTCACGCCTCCGGCGGAGTGGACGCTGTCCCTCATTTTCATCGGGCATCACCACATGAATTTCTCCCGTTCCGCTGCTCGATACCAGCGCAGCATGCGTGCGCCCTTTCGTTCCCCTCAACATGTGTGCACCTGCCATCTGCGTCCCGCGTCGTCCTTCAAAACTTCTTATCCGCCTGTCCGCCATAAACATCACCCCCATCCACACTCAACGTAACACTATTCCAAAAGCCTTGAAGTATTCATTATGAGAGAGGCTACTCAACCTACTCTCAACTCTCATCTAAATTCCAGCCATGTCGCAATCGGAAAATGATCACTCGGCATTTCGCCACTCTTGGAAAATGTAATAACTTCCGCTGCTTCCGCCGTCACCGGCCCACGCGTCAAAATCCAATCAATGCGCGGTCCATTCGGCACCGCCTTGTGATACCCATGGAAAGTTCCGACCACGTTTCCCCGATGTTGCGGCGCAGTGACCCAGGTATCCTTCAGAAAATCTCCCTCCATCAAAATCTTATACGCTGCATTCGTCCCTGCACCCCCATTAAAATCACCGCCCAGGATCACTGGCAACTCAGTCTTCAATCCCTCGATGCGTTGACGCACCAATTCCGCACTCTTCTCTCGCGCCTTCTGAACTTCGTGATCGAAATGGGTGTTGAAGAAATAAAATTCCTTGCCCGTCTGGCGGTCCTTGAAACGCACCCACGTGACCATGCGCCGGTTCTTGTTGCCCCACGTCGATGAGCCGATCACGTCCGGTGTGTCGGAGAGCCAGAAATGATCGTATTCCATCGGTTCCAACCGCGACTTGCGATAAAATACCGCCATGAATTCACTCCGGCTGCCACCATTTCGCCCCAGCCCGATCCAATCATAATCCGGCAGATCGCTGGCTATATCCTTGATCTGTCCATACAACCCCTCCTGTGTCCCCATGACGTCCGGCGAAACGCTCTTGATGCACTCCTGCATCGCCGGCCTGCGATCCGGCCACGCATGCGGTTTCTTCAGGTCAGCATACCGCAGGTTGAAACTCATCACGCAAAGAGTATTTGAACTTTCTGCTCGCAGACACGCAGGCGACTGAAGCGAAATCAAGATCAGCAAACAACAAAGGTATTTCATGATTCGCTAATACTTGAATGCGAAACAGGGCGATCTTTCAAGCGCAATCAGGGATCATCCTGAATATCCGCATTGGCCCGACTGCACCATTTCCACCTTGGCACCTGATCTGCCATGGTGGTGGAAACCACCTTTCAAACTCAGTCAAATTACCCGGCCTTTTCAGGTTTAGACCCCAATTGCAGGATCGAGCTCTCTCGACCACCTTAGCGCCCATGCAGAAGTATAAAGGAAACCCGTATGATATATCGGAAGGTCCCCCGGTCCGAGGCAGGCTGGCACATACGCCTGAATGCTTTTGTAAAGACTTTTAAAACGAAACTCAGCGTCATCGTGTTGCTCTGTTGGGCGCTTGGGCTGAGAACCGCTTTGGCTGTCGATGCCACGTGGGAATACTCCGTTCGCGTCAGCGCGTATGTTCAGTCATCGCCACCTCAAATTACTTTGACATGGCCGCAGGATACTCTCGGCATTCCCAACAGCTACACTATCTACCGCAAATCCCTTGATGCCACAGATTGGGGTTCCGGAACCACGCTCTCTGGCAACTCCACCAGTTACACCGATTACAACGTCAATGACGGCGGCACTTACGAATACCAAATCGTAAAACAGGCCTCGGCTTATACCAGCTATGGTTACAATTATGCGGGCATCGATGCGCCATTGATTGAATCCCGTGGCACCCTGCTGCTCGTGGTTGATAACACTTACGCCTCCGACTTGGCAAATGAACTTAGCCTTTTGCAACAAGACCTCGTTGGTGATGGATGGTCCGTAGTGCGCCAGGACGTTGGTCGCGGCGATTCGGTCCAAAGTGTGAAGTCATGGATTCAAGGCCAATACAATGGCGACCCACAAAATGTGAAGGCTGTCTTCCTCTTTGGTCATGTGCCTGTTCCCTACTCCGGCGATATCTCCCCTGACGGACATCCTCCTGATCACCAGGGCGCCTGGCCGGCAGATGTTTATTATGGCGACATGGACGGCAACTGGACGGATTATTGGGTTTACGATGTGAACGCCAGTGACTCGCGCAACCATAACGTCCCGTACGACGGCAAATTTGATCAATCCACCATACCGGGCACCGTTCGACTCATGGTCGGCCGCGTAGACTTGGCGAACATGCCCGGTCAAAACACCTGGAACAGCCCACCCTCGTTCCCGAGCGAACTCGACCTGCTGCGCAACTATCTGAATAAGGATCATAACTTTCGCTTCAAACAAATCGATGTGCCCCGGCGCGGAGTGGTGGGCGATTACTTTGGCTTTTATGATGGTGAAGCTTTCGCTGCCAGCGGTTGGCGCAACTTTGCTCCTTTCTTCGGAGCAAATAATATCGATTCCTTGCCGAACGAAGGGTCATGGATTCGATGGCTGAACTCCAACCCTTACCTTTGGGCCTATGCCTGCGGCCCCGGTGAATGGAGCAGCATCAACGGCATCGGCAACCAGGGGAATTATTACACCGGCACCACGACCGATATTGTAGGCAACAATGTACAGGCGGTCTTTACGCTGATCTTCGGCAGTTGGCTGGGTGATTGGGATGTGCAGGATGATTTGATGCGCTCCATTTTGGCGACACCAACCTACGGTCTTGCCTGCGGTTGGAGTGGTCGTCCGCATTGGTTTTGCCACCACATGGCTTTAGGGCAACCGATCGGCTACAGCACGCGTCTGACTCAAAACAATGGCCAGTACGGTCTCTACCAAAATGACTTAAACGAGTATGCGGGCTACGTTCACATTGCACTCATGGGCGACCCCGCTTTGCGCATGCATGTAGTGGCGCCACCGTCCAATTTATACCTGAGCGCAAACCCGGGTGGAGTCTATGTTTCCTGGAACGGCTCAGGCGATTCCGTAATCGGCTACAACATCTATCGTTCAGCAGATGCCAACGGCCCATTCATCCGCGTGAACAATTCGCCCGTGACCAACACCTCCTACACCGATGCCACCGTGCCATCCGGTACTTTCACCTACATGGTTCGCGCAGTGAAACTGGAGCTCAGTGGCAGCGGAACCTATTACAACGCCAGCCAGGGAATTTTCTCGACAGTTACCGTTGGCACCGGACCGCCACCACCTCCGCCCGGCAATCCGACCGTTACTATCATGGCGACAACGCCCACTGCTTCACGGCTAAACTCCTCGCATGGCACGTTCACTATTACGCGTGTTGGAGATACGAGCACCGACCTGGCCGTCCATTACTTCTTTGCCGGCACTGCCGCCCAGAGTGATTTTCAGGTTTCGCCGAACAACACTCCCGGCATTATCGTCATTCCCGCCGGGCAAGCCTCGGCCACTCTCGATGTCATTCCTGTTGGCGCGGGCCAGTCCGGTTCTGAAACAGTGACCGTGGCGATCACTGATGACTTTCCTTCCCCAGGCTACACCATCGGCTGGCCGGAGAATGATACTGTGACCATCACCGGGAGCACCAACGTCACTGGAATTTCAATTCAAGTAAATGCCAATGGCGTGAAACTCACCTGGCCGAGCCAGTCGGGTGGTTCGTATCATGTGCTCTACAAAACCAGGCTGAGTGATAATTGGAACGACTTTGGCACTACGATCACCGCCGCAGGTTCAAGTGCTTCCTGGGTGGACACCAGCGGTGGTAAAGATTCCCAACGCTTTTATTCCATCTTCAAAACAAATTAAACCCGCACTTCTCGAATGGATTCAAATAACCTAAGGCTTGCGGGATTCAGTCTGGAATCCCTATTGTTGCTCCATGCGAAGTGTCAACGTGCCCTTGGGCAACCGCAGTTATAATATTCTCATTGATCGCAACTTGCTCAAGAGCCTAGGAAGTGAATGCTCCAAGCTCGGTCTTGGCCAGCGTTGCGCCATTATCTCCGACAGCAACGTCGCTCCCAAGTTTGCCAAAACCGCGCTGGCTTCACTCAAAAAGGCAGGCTTTGATCCAGTTCTGATTACTTTCCCTGCAGGAGAGTCGTCCAAGAGTCTTAAGTCAGTCCAATCCTGTTATGATCAACTTGCGAAGCATCGCCTGGAGCGCAAGTCCTTCATCGTTGCACTGGGTGGTGGCGTCGTGGGCGACCTCGCTGGTTTCGTCGCGGCCACATATTTGCGCGGGATTGCTTTTGTCCAGGTTCCAACGACTCTGCTGTCTCAAGTCGATAGTTCCGTTGGCGGCAAGGTTGGGGTGAACCTGAAAGCTGGAAAGAATCTTGTCGGCGCATTTTATCAGCCGCGCCTCGTCCTCTGCGATTTGGATACGCTAAATACCCTGCCGCTTCGCGAATACCGCTCCGGTCTGGCTGAAGTCATCAAGTATGGCATTATTTACGACGCACCGATGTTCGCTGATTTGGAACGGAACATGCCCAAACTCCTCAAGCGGGATATCAACGCACTCGCGAGCGTCATCGCACGCAGTTGTGAGATCAAGGCCGATGTCGTCGGGCAGGATGAAACCGAAAGCGGGCTTCGCGCCATCCTGAACTTCGGCCACACGATAGGTCACGGTTTGGAAGCCATTTCAGGTTACGGCAAATATCTTCACGGCGAAGCCATCTCCATCGGTCAGGTTGCCGCCGCCGAACTCTCCGCCCAAGTGCTCGGCCTGCCCCGTGAAGACGTCGATCGCATCCGCAAATTATTTAAGCGATCTGGTCTCCCGATAAAGGTGAAGCTTAATGCCGGTCAAATGAAACGTTTGTTCGCCGCCATGATGCTCGACAAGAAAGTAAGCAGCGGTGAAATCAAATTCGTCCTGGCTGAGAAGATTGGCCGTGTTGCATTCGGCCAAAAAGTTTCCATGGACCTGATTCCTCCGGTGCTTAAGACATTGTCCTAGCCAATGCTCTTTCTGCACACCTTAAGAATTACGAAGCAATATTATTACGACCGCTCCGAGCTAACTTCCTTCCACTGCAAGAACGGATATTCAGCTTTGAACCGAATGAGATTCACATCGCCAGAATATATCAGTTCAATGGCACGTTCTGCCATTGGAATATTGATTTGAGTTCCAATGGCTTTGGGTTTGCTGGTATCCAGTAGTTCCAGCCACCACATGGCATTTTTCTGAAGGAGTAATTGAATCACTGTGTTATTCCCGGTTTCAAAACCGATAAAGCTGTCCGGCTGCTTTAGACTTAAAAACAAGGTTTGGGAGCGCAAGAGGTCGCTCTCGACAGCGTTTTTCGGCAAAACCGTTTCTCCGGTTTCTGAATTGTAAAAATATATACGATACTTGACCATCATCGCCTTTCGTTCAGGAGTTGTCGCTATTCTCCCGTAGCTATATCAAAAGCGCTCACTTCGTGAGTAGCCTGGTTAATACAATTTCGGCAGCACCCGCACCTGATAATGAATCATTTTCCAAACCTGTGAGTCCATTTGGCGCGGGTTCTTCTCTAATAACAACATTGGGGTCGGTGTCCGAGCGATAGACCAGCCAAGCCTTGGGCCGCAGAGGATCGCGGCGGATGAAGACCGGCATTGGCCAATCCGCCCGCTCCCATGATTTGGAAAGGCCGATGATTGGCCACTCACCTTTAACTAGTGAAAGGTCGCCGACCTGAAGCTTACGAATGGCGTTCTGTGGGTTCAAAGTTTCCACCTCTTCCAGTGTTGGAACCGACATCCGCCGTGGCCCGAAAAAGTAGCCGAGGATGACTTTTCCTTTCGCAGTAGCCCGCGCAACTACACCTATGGCAAAACCACCTTGTCGGAGTGGGACAGCGAACCAGGTTCCTTCTTTGTACGGTAGTTTCATCTGTTTTGATTCAAGAATGACTCTGCGGAGTTAATGTAGTTAACTCGATTAGGATTCATAGGACTAATCGGATTTATTTTATTAACTTAGAGACAGGGCCGTGAGTAACGTGAAGCTGTGACCGGTACCGCCATCGGAAAAGTTGGCCAAAAGCCTGCTATTGGTTGCCGTCTATTGTTGAGGACGGCGAGGATGGTATTCTCAACCCACTAATGCCCCATGTCTTTTAGTTTATTGACAGTTTTTTTCGCTTCTCGGCGAATCCAAGCCTTCGGATGGTTAATGAAGCGTTCAATGGTCGGCAGGCATTCTTTAGCATTTAGCTTTCTCAACCCGATAATAGCATGTCCAGAAACTTCATCATCCTCAAGCAGCTTGATAAGCACAGCCATTGCTCGAGGATTTTTTGTTTTCCCCAACGCAATGGCTAGCATTTGTCGAGCAATGCCGTGACGCTTATCCTCTATCAAATCGATAAGATCGTCAGAAATCTCGTCGTCAGCAAGTATCTCAAGGGCGCTGCCAATGGTCCACTTCAACCCCGTATTCGCACTATCAGGAGTGTTACGAAATTCTGTCACAAGTACTCTTGCGGCATCGCTCGCCCATGGAACTGACAGCGCTCTGATAATGGTTTCTTTAACGAGTGGATTTGTTGTCTTGACGAGCCACTTCGTTAGGATGGGAACAGTATTTTTATATGCGTCGGATTGTGCAAGCGCCGCAAGCGAGCCAATATCGTATCCACATGAAGCCAGTTCCGCCATTAATGGCGCCACTGCCGCCTTAAATTCTTCTCCCGCGGCTATCCGCTGCCTTTCCTGTTCCTGTAAGCGATCTTGATACTGCGGGTCTCGCTCTCGCTGCTTCAACAGCTCGCCCGCAGTTCTATTCGACCGCTTTGGCTGCGAAAATCTCCTCATGGTAATTGTTGCACTATGATATTTGGAACGGCATTTATCACCGATGATGACAATGTAGTATTAGCAGAGACAGTTAATTGAAACTGATACCCCATTTGCTGCGCGTAAGCAATAAAATCCTGAAGTTGAGGAGTCATCGAAAGATATTGCACGTTTTTGGTGTCCCCAATAAGTTTTAACGCGGGATTGAGTAGGTCAGCGAGTTGACTCATAATTAATGACACCGGAGAGAGGTTGGGAAGCCGGACTGAAGGAATACGTTGCCTCACGGGAAAATGACACCGACAAACTTGGAGAATGAAGATGCCAAAGAGCAGTTGTCGGACGGAAGAGTTGGAACGTTTGCGGAGGCGGTATGCCGGTCGAGGGCGGGAAGGAAAAACGCGGATGCTCGATGAGTTTTGTGAACATCATGGCTATGATCGCAAGCATGCGATCAAGTTGTTGGGGGATCAATTGCCCAAGCCCAAGGGCGGAGTGCGCCCCGGGGCCGAACCGGTCTATGAGCCGGTGCGTGAGGTGGTCGAGCGGATCTGGAAAGCCAGTGAACAGCTTTGTGGCAAGCGGCTGGAACCGGCGCTGGCCCTGTGGTTGCCGCATTATGGCAAGCACTACGGCAGTCTTTTGCCAGCACAGAAGAAGCTCTTGGGAAAGGTCAGTGCCGCGACCCTGGACCGGCTGCTGGCGCCGCTCAAAGCGGAAGTCCCTCGCCGGTTATGTGGCACCCGGCCCGGCACGCTGTTGCGGACCCAGATTCCCATTCAGGGGGAAGTGTGGGATGAGCAACGTCCGGGATTTTTGGAGGCGGACAGCGTGGCGCATTGCGGTTCCAGCCTGGCGGGTGATTTCATTTGGAGCCTGACCTACACGTGTTTGGGGAGTGGGTGGACGGAAGGTCGGGCCGTGTGGAACAAGGGTGCCCAAGGGGTGTTGGAGCAAACCCGGGACGTGGAAAAAAACCTGCCATTTCCTTTGCTGGGGATGGATTTTGACAATGGGAGCGAATGGCTGAACTGGCATCTGGTGCGTTACCTGCAGGAGCGCGTGGTGCCCGTAAAACTCACCCGCTCACGCCCTTATCATAAAGATGACAATGCGCATGTGGAGCAGAAGAACTGGATGTGGCCGCGGCAGGTTCTGGGCTATGCCCGGTTGGAATCTCCGGCAGCGGTGCCCTTGATCAACCAGCTTTACAAGGAAACCTGGGGGCCATTGCAGAACTTTTTTCTGCCCTCAGCCAAGCTGGTGGCCAAGCATCGGGAAGGCAGCCGCTGGGTTCGCCGTCACGACCGTCCGCAGACGGCCTACCAGCGGCTGGTGAGCAGCGGACAACTGGGTAGGAAACAGGCGCAACGGTTGCGCGACTGGTATTACGCCGTCGATCCCTTTGAACTGGCCAGGCAAACGGATAAACAACTCAGACCGATCTTAAAATGAGGACGGGATGGAAGAATGAGAAATTTTTTTGCCCCTGCTGCTGCAGCAGCAGGGGCAAAAGGACCCTCCTGACGGAGGGAAAAACAATAAACACGTCGGTGTCATTTAATGTGAGGCAACGAATACCCAAATCCGGTCCAATCCCCGGTGTCATTTATCCTTGAGGCAACAGGTCAGGAATACGATAGCACGCCGTGCCATTCAATGACGGAATACGTGTCGTATTCTTTAGAAGACCGGTTGCGTTTTCAGCCGCTTGGCCCAATCCTTGGTTCACCCGGGCTTGATTTGCATTGTCAGAGAAAAAATCTTCAACCTTACTCCATAGCGTTTCCACTCCCTCCTCAACCTCAGCTTCTACTTTTTCTATCGCTGGTTCCAATTCTTGCAATAACGGTTCTAGTTCCTCTACCACTGGCTCATATTGAAGCCCAAATCGATCAATCTTGTTGATCGGACTGTTGCCCACATACCCGTAGAGGTTAATTCCTCCCGCTTCCTTTATTGGATCACGGTTTAACCACCTTTGGAGGTTGGGTTCATAGTAGCGATAGCCGTAGTAGTAGGTGCCGGAGTTGGGGTGGAGTTCCAAGAATTTCGAGACCTCACGTCGTATGTCGCATATCTATACAGCGCAAAAGATTTTGCTGATTACAGCGCCACTCTTTCCGATGAAGAAATCGCTACGTTGCGGTTTCGTTCGATGCTGAGAACTCACACCATGGTGGTGAGAAACTGGGGCTATGAAGAGCAAACCATTCGTGTCCTGAAGCAGCTATACGAGCCTCTCGAAGAAGCGATCGAAGGCGAGCTTGGCATCCGTGTTTGTTTGGTGGTCGATGCTGTTCGCTCGCAACTTGAATCCGCTGGCCAACGACTTCAAGAACACGTCACTAGAGTCAAATCCTTCATGAAACCGAAGACTGTGGAAGGTGCTGTTGAGGCGTATCTACGAGTTTTCAAGGATAACGGCATCCAAGTTGAGGTGGTAAGGAGTTGGGTAAGAGATAATGGCTGGACGTTTGAGAATGTTCGAGTGATGCTTTTGAACCGTAGCAATTCATTCTTGCTTACAGCATTCGCGTTCGAAGCAGGTGATTTCGTCAACGCCTATTCGGATACTGCCATTGCGCCGGACGTCCAACGGATGTTTTCCAATTGGGCGATGGAACTCGGAGAGTTGCGTGATTCGAACAGACACCATCTACTTCTTGCCAACCCGATCTGGCTGCGACCTATCATTCGAGCGACGCCCAATATTCTATTCTGGCCGATCTTGTCGCTCTTCCAAGGATTCTGCTTTCTATTGTTTGAAGCACTTATAAGTCAAAGTCCGGCCTTAAAACAAAAATATTTGAAGCGACGAGGGGAATTTTTAGAGCAATATACTTCCCAACTATTCCAGCAGAGGTTTCCTGATGCGGAGTGTTTCAAAGGCAGTAAATGGGAAAATCCTGATGCGGGGGAAAAAGGTGAAAACGACCTCCTTTTGATCTTCGACTCTATCGCCCTTATTGTCGAAGAAAAGTCCGGTGCGATTAATCCGATAGCAAAAAGGGGGGGACTCAGCATCAAACAGGAAATTGAGCAATTGATCACTGAAGCAACAAAACAAGCTCATGCATTCGCCGCCTTATTGCGAGATCATCCACGGAAACACGCTTTTACAACTGAGAGAGGAGCCGTAAACAAAGTTGATGCGTCAAAAATTAAACAAATTTTTTGCTTAACCATCACTTTGGAAAGATTTGGGCCGATAGCGACTCAACTTCCTGGATTGCAGGCTGCGGGCCTTGCAAGGCCTAACGTTCCTCCAGTTCCGACCGTGTCGCTAGCAGACCTTGAGATTGCATTAGAACTTTTTGCAACGCCTTATGAGTTGTTGCATTATTTAACCCGGCGCGCTGCTTTCGAGCTGCACCGCCAGTTTATTGGGGATGAACTCGACCTGCTAGTCTACTATCTTCAAACTGGATTCGCGGAAAAATCTCTACCAGACTCCAAGGTCCTTCTTGTGCTTAGCCGCCTCCGTAGCAAATTGGATCCTTTTTTCATGGGCTCTTCAGATGACGTTCAATTTGAACGTCCCAAACGATCGTTAAGCAAATGGTGGCAACAGATCTTTGAAGCATTAGACAGAAAAGGTGTTAGAAGACGATATGAGATCGGCTGCGTGCTTCTCGACATGCCTGATGAAGATCAACATGCTTTTGAAGATCAATTTGGAGAACTTTCCACAAAAGTAAAACAGCAACTGCATTCAACGTTCGAAAATGTAGAGGCTATTTGGAATCCCGTGAAATCTGCAGTTCTAAACGCCGTCGTGGTGGCTACTCCAGTATTAACAGAAATATACCCCAAGCGTGACTTAGTTGTGAGAAATTTTGCCGAGCGTGCGATGATTGAGACCGGCGCGGACCAAGCGCTTGTCATACTGGTAGATGTGGAACTTGAGCACTGGCCGTATTCAGGGATTTATCTGCTGGACAAAGCTTTAATGTAAAATCCTGCTGCTTAAGACATGCGGTCGATTCGGATGGAATGGTGAGGCCCACAGTGGTGCCGTTGCTGGGAGTTGGCGTCGAGATGACGTTGGTTAGATCAACGGGGCCGGTGGGATTGCAGTCGTCTGACGGACCGTTGGGTGTGAGGAAGCTGGCCGCCGTGAAGTTTCCGGGCGGGTTCACGCGGGATGCGATGGTGTTGTAATAGTTGGTGATGAGCTAGCCGGGGACGGGGTAAACAAAGACGCGAGCGTAAGGGCCGCACACGGAAATTCTTCGGGTGATGGGATACAGAATGTTAACGGGGATGGAAAGAAGTTTTTGAAAGTTTTTGAAGTCTGACCTTTACGGTTTCCAAATCCTCCAGCGTAGTGTAGGCTGATTGTCTGTTTATGGTTCTCGTTATCGACAATTACGATTCGTTTACTTACAACCTGGTGCAATATCTGGGCGAAATGAAGGTGGACCTGCAGGTCCATCGCAATGACCAGATCACGCTTGACCAGATCAAGGACCTGAACCCTGAACGCATCATGATTTCGCCCGGTCCCTGCTCGCCGCGCGAATCGGGTTTGTCCAACGAAATCATCCGCACCTTCGGCCCCAAGCTACCGCTCTTTGGTGTCTGTCTCGGCCATCAATGCATCGGCCATACCTTCGGCGCTGAAGTCGTTGTGAATTATCGCATGATGCACGGCAAAACCTCGCCGATTTCGCATGATGGCAAGTATCTCTTCCAGGACATGCCGAATCCCTTTGCAGCCACCCGCTATCATTCACTCGTGATCAAGCGCGATACCATTCCAGATTGCCTGGAAATTACTGCTGAAACCGACGAAGGCGAAATCATGGGCGTGCGTCATAAGGAATATCCCATCTGGGGCGTGCAGTTTCATCCGGAGAGCATTTTGACGGATCAGGGTCGCACCATCCTGAAGAACTTCTTAAAGCTGAAGTAACCTTTACAAACGGCGTTTCGTCTAGCTCACCAACCATGATGAAACGCGGATTTCTCTTCTGCTTCTTCCTGCTCATTGCCCTGAGCCTTCGTGCTCAAAAATTGCAGGAACCATTTTTTCTTTACGATCCCGCGGATCAAAAGATTCCAGCCACCATGCTGGAGAATGAATTATTTTACGATGCCGGGGTTGCCTCAACTCCTGATGGGTTGTGGTTGGCATGGCTGGAACTTCAACCGGGAAAGGGCGATGTCCTTTGGGTTGGTTGCCGCAAACCTGATGGCAGCTGGTCACAAAAAATCCGCCTCAACACCGAACCTGGTGATTTTGCCAATCCCACTCCAGTCATCGATGCCAAAGGCGAACTTTGGGTTTCGTACGAAGCTGCCAGGGATGGAGATTGGGATGTTTTCGTTCAACAACTCAAGAAGGATGGATCGTTCGCCGCTCCCATCCGCGTCAGTCCCGGTGCAGGCGCCGACATCAACCATCGCGTTGTCGCTGATGCGAAGGAAGGTTTGTGGTTTGTCTGGCAGGGTGATCATGATGGTCAATTCGATATTTTCGCACGGCATGTGACTTCCCATGATCAACAAGAGCCGATACGCATCAGCGACTCACCTCTAGGCGATTGGGCCCCTGCCCTCACGATCACCAAGTCCGGCGATGTCCACATCGTTTGGGATAGTTACGATGGCGAGAGTTACAACGTGCTGGCACGCACTCTGCATGGCAATGAAATTGGCAGGATTGTCACTGTAGCCGACGGCCCTGCCTTCCAGGCGCATGCTCAGATTGCGGCCGAACCTTCCGGGCGGCTTTGGGCTTTATGGGAGGAGGATGGAGAAAATTGGGGCAAGGCTTATCGTGCCCGCACGCCAGGCGAAAAAGATTCCACCCTGATTACCGATCAACTCGGCCCACTCCATCGCTTTCGCCGCTTGCGTCTGGCGGAACTGGATTCCAAATCGCTGGCGGTTATTCGGACTATTGAAATTCCCATGCCCTCCCTGGAAGCCGCCGCCAAACGACCTGAAGCGCGTGCAGGATTCAGATACACCGGGGCTTTCTATGAAGGAGGTCAACTGACAATCGATCCCAAGGGCCGTCTCTGGATTACCTATCGCCACTTTTACACTCCCTGGATCGGCATCGTTCCAGAGCATCACAAACAGGATAGCTCGCTGCTCTACGCAAGGTGTCTCACAGGTGACAACTGGTCAAAACTCTATTCGTTCGAGGTGGGGCAAGGTGACAGCTTACAACGTTTTTCGGCAGTTCCCGGTCAGGATGGCATCGCAACTGTGTGGACGACCGGGCGCACCGATCGTCGGAAATCAGAGAAACCCCACGGTGTTGCGATTGCGAACATTCATTTGGAAGCAGGCACCTCAGCGATTCCAGTGTCCTCTGTCAAAATCGAACAGGCTTCATCACCACATTCCAAACCAGCCAAACATATCCGTCCCTCGACTGAACTCGCTGGCAAGGGCTACGAACTCTTCACTGGCGACCTTCACCGTCACACGGACATTTCGCTCTGCTTTGCCCCGAGCGATGGCTCGATTGACGACGCTTATCGCTATGCCATTGATGCGGCACCACTCGACTTTCTCGGCATCACCGATCACACGCATGACCTGGCCATGGGAAACCCGCTTAGCTTGATCTGGTGGCGCAGTCGGAAGGAAGTGAATCGGCACCAACTCATCGATCGTTTCGTCCCTTTTTATTCTTATGAACGCAGCCGGGTGGACACGGATCATAACGTCATTTCGCTGCGTGACGATATGCTGCGTCCACACACCTATCCGCTCACTCAGTTCTGGACCGAGTTGGATACAAATACCTTCACGATTGCACACCAGCCTTTTAACCGCATTTTGTGGAACTACAAAGACGATGTGCATCGGCCCCTAATGGAAATTTATCAGGGTTTTCGCAATGATGCCAAAGAGAAGGATGCGAAGGAAGGTCTCTTACGCGGCCATAAGTTCGGCATTATTGCCAGCAGCGATCATCTTTCCACTGATGCCAGCTTCGCCTGTGTTTGGGCCGAGAAACCAACGCGCGAGAGCATTTTTCGGGCGATGCAGGCAAGGCGCACGTTTGGAGCCACGGCGCATATCAAACTGAAGGTTTTTGCTGGTGAACATTGGATGGGAGAAAGTTTCAGCACCAACTCAATGTCACCGATCAAAGTCGAAGTGAAAGGAACAGCCCCAATTTCCAGTGTGGATTTACTGGTGGATGGAGACCTTAAGAAAAGTCTTCCAGGGAATGCGGCAGAAGGAACATTTTCCTTCGAACCAGATGGGACCCTCACCGGATCCCATATTTTTTATGTGCGGTTGCAACAAGCTGACGGCAACCGCGCCTGGGCTTCTCCCTTTTGGGTCGAGATCAAGCCCTGACTGTCCAACTCTTTACTGCAGGCGATACACGATGCGGGCCTTGTCCAAATCGTAGGGGGACATTTCCATCTTCACGCGGTCACCCACTGTCAGACGGATAAAGCGCTTGCGCATTTTGCCGGAAATGTGCGCGAGCACCTGATGCTTGTTATCGAGTTCGACTTTAAACATCGTTCCCGCCAAAACGGCCAGGATTCTACCTTCTACTTCAATATGATCTTCCATTACTTTCCTTCACGAACTGCCGGGATTTAAAAACTTGTTTCAGACGTCAAAGGGCAGTCTTTGAAAAGAAACAAAAAAGGTGTGGAACTCCGATGAATCCCACACCATGAAAATGGGGTTCTAACAATTAGCCGCGGTATTCGCGACGAGAACCGCGGTCTCCGCCGCGTCCACCACCACCGCCGCCGCCGCGATATCCACCACCGCCTCCGCCTCCGCCACCACCGCGGTAACCGCCTCCACCACCACCACCGCCGCGTTCTTCACGAGGACGGGCTTCGTTAACCGTTAGCGGGCGACCACCAAAATCAGTTCCATTCAACGCCTGGACAGCAGCCTGGGCGCCTTCCTGGGTTTCCATGGTAACGAATCCGAAACCGCGAGGACGGCCGCTGAATTTGTCCATGATCAAATCAACACTGGTCACCGGACCGTGTTGGGCAAACATATCCTGCAATTCATTTTCAGTTGCAGTAAATGGGAGATTTCCCACGTAGAGTTTAGTACTCATGATGATTTACTTTTCCTTAGACTGACCGTTTCTTTCCAGACCGTTCCCGACCGCCGGGTTTCAAATCATCACTGAATACTCGTTCAACTGAAGATTTTCCTAGCCTTGAAATCGACAAGTTATCTAACAAACACTGTAATCATAAACCTGCATATGGAAAATGCAATGGTTAATACTACTGCTCCATAACGCATCCTGCTGCCTGATTATTAAAGGGTTAAGAACTCTCCCACCAGCTATCAGGTTTACTCTCCATTACAATCCCGAGGTCCGTTTCCACTTGGCTTGGCAGGGTTGGTCCATTACTAAAGAACAAACCTAAATACTATATGACCATCATCCTAGGCTGTCTAATTGGGTTCGTTGCATGGTTTGCCATACGTTATGTTGCGGGAGGGTTTTATACCGTAGACCAAAATGAACGAGCAGTAAAAACCGGCTTCGGACGTGCCGAACGAGTTCCCAATGCGACGACTCTGGATGATCCCATCTCCGAACCTCTCGATGCCGAAGAAAAGGAACGATACAATTACCCTCAAGTTCGGGTAATTCCACCCGGTGGCCCATATTGGAAATGGCCCTGGGAAAAAGTTTATAAGGTGACTGTCTCCACACAGACCCTGAACATGGCTTTCGATCCGGAAAACCGCTCCGCGAATGTGAGCGGGACCATTCTGGAAGCCGTAACCAAGGATCAGTTAAATACCGGGCTCACAGGACAGATTCGTTACCGCATCGCTGAACGGAACCTCTATGCCTACTTGTTTGCAGTAAAAAATCCGATTGCTCACGTCATGGGTTACTTCGTTTCGGTGCTGCGTGAACGGATTGCCAACTTTGAAGCGCCGGCATCATCTTCCAACCCGGCCGACGAAGTTGTCAGCACTTCCGGAATCTCCATCAATGATCTGCGCAAGAACTTACGTGACTTGAATGAACGCATGGACAGCGAATGTCGTTCCTCCTCCGCTCGATATGGCATCGTCCTGGATGCTTCCTTAATTACCGGCATTGATCCGCCGCCCGAGGTGGAATCCGCCCTGGCCGCGATTAACACCGCCCACAATCTCGTCTCTTCGGATATAAGTTTGGCCCAGGCTGCTGCTGACCAGCGCATTGAACAATCGAAGCGCGCGGTGGAAATCGAAACTCTCAAGGCCCAGGCCGAAGTGGAGCCATTGAACTCGCTCGCGAACCAACTCACCGAGTTGAAGCGGAGCGGGAAGGAAGCCCTGCCCTCCTACGTGCGAAATGTACGGCTCACCCTTTTCAACCAGGCACAACAAGTATTTCTGGAGGTAAAAAAATGATTCACCTTTTAATGGCTGCCGCCATCACGTTCGTGGCCTGTTTTATCATAGTGCCCATCCTGCTTGGCGTCTTAAGAATATTCGGCTTATACACCATCGTGGAGGAGCGGCGGTGCCATGTGTATATGCTGTTCGGAAAAGTGGTGACCACCATTGATGAGCCTGGCCTGCACATTCTGTTGTTCAAACTTGGCTGGCGCGCACCAATCATCAATTGGGTTGGGCATCGATTTGTAATCGACCTGCGACTGGATCAGGAATATCTCCGCAGCCAACCGGTGAACTCCGAAGAAGGGGCGCCGATGGGAATTGGAATCTGGTATGAAATGTTCATTAGTGACCCGGTTTCGTATCTCTATAAGAATGCCGACCCTCGCGGTTCACTCGCCGCCAACGTGAGCAACTCGACTGTCCGGTGCCTGAGCAACATGAAATTGGCGGACATGTTGGAGAACCGTCATTCCATGAGCCAGACCGTTCGCACCGAAGTTTCCCCGCAATCCCACGAATGGGGTTACAAACTCGGGTCAGTTTACATTCGCAAGGTTCACTTCCGCGACACCGGCATGATTAAACAGATCGAGGAAAAAGTGGTAAATCGGTTGCGGCAGGTCACCTCTGCAATCAAACAGGACGGGGCCAACCAGGTGAGCATCATCACCAGCACTGCGGAGCGCCAGGCAGCCATTGCCTTTGCGAAAGCAGGCGCCATGCGGCCGCAAATTGTCGGGCAGGCGTTGCAAAAGCTTTCACAGGATCCGGAAGTTGCCGCAGCCCTGTTTGAAATCCTCGAAACCCAGAAAATTATTGCGGGCGAAGCCCGTATCACGCTCATTCCTGAAAAGAGCGGACTAATTACAGAGCTACTGGCGGCTCAACCGGGGAAATAATAATCCAGACCAGGCCGGATCAAAGTCCACCATTCCTGCTGATGACGTCGGCAATCTTCACCGATTTGCCGCCTTGCCGCTTGCTTTCATCAGCAGCTTCCATGAAGGCATAAATGGCAATCGTCTCTTCATTCGGGACTGGAGCAATACCAGTCTGGAAAAAGTTCATGATCTGCCGCACCAACGGGGCGTAATCATCAGTTCCCTTCGCTTGCTCAACCACCGCCTTGCTCCCAAATACAGTTACTTTATGGACCGAAGCAACAGACGAATTCCGAGCTCCTCGAAAGGTTCCCACCCTGCCACCAGCCCACACGCCTGTTGCTACATCCGTATCTGGTGTCGATGTTCGAACGACACTCACACAATCCGGCCCCATCACGGTAAAGAGAGCCTCGGTCGGGTGAATGCCATACCAAAAGAAATCAGGATGATGCTCCTCCAGTTCGCAAGGCCCGTATGAAATGGCTCCCATGATTGTTCCGACGTTGGTGCCTTTTAATTCAACCATGCTATTGTAAAAGCGATAGGCGGAGGAACTGAACCAGGGTGTTTTGCTCTCCTTCGCCAACCTGTTGATTTCCAGGACCTCCTTGAGCGAACTCGCAATCGGTTTGTCGATGAAGACTGGTTTATGAGCTTTGAGCACAGGACGCACCTGCTCCAGTTTGGGCCGTCCATCCAGGCTCTCCAACAAAACCACATCCACCTCTTTGCATAAGTCGTCCACGGATGTCATTTCCTTCACGCCATATTTCTCGCGCAAGTCCCCGGCAATTTTTTCAACACGGTCGGCACTATCTTTAATGTCAGCGCTGCCGCCTTTATAAAAGACGACCACTTTGGCGCCCTCGACATGATTTTTATCGGTGGGATCATTGAAAATCTTCGTAAAAGCCGTGGCGTGCGAAGTGTCGCATCCAATGATACCGATCCTAAGCTCGGCGCCCATGACCCCAGCACTGGCAGAAAGCGATAGAAAACCCAGCAGAATTGCTCTCAAGTTCATATGTAAATAATCGAGGTGAAACGCTAACAGGCCATATTGCACTTGGAAAATGAAATTTGGAAGTGCACAAAAGTGCCATATGACAAATCCCCATTTCGCTTGAATCCGCATACGACTTCTGATTAGCGTAGCCAGTCTTACTGTTAGGTTCTATATTCCTTTAGACTTATATGCCGACGATCGAAAAGTTTTCTTCAAAAGAAACAGGCAGCAAGCCAGCGGCTAAAATCCGCGGGACAATCGCAGCACGCGACGTAATTGCTGAACTCGAAAAACATATCCTGGTGGATGGCTTCAAGATCGTCATAGATCTGGAGAAAAGCCGTGGGTCCATTCTCGTGGACGCCCCCAGCGGCAGGGAAATTGTCGATCTGTACAGCTTTTATGCCTCCACACCCGTTGGCTATAACCATCCCTATCTCAGCCGGCCCGATGTGGAGGCCGATCTGCTTGCAGCCGCGAAGATCAAGGTGGCCAATGCCGACATGTATTCGGTACAGTACGCCACCTTCGTAGATACCTTCGCCCGCGTCATGCCTTTACCACCCCTGAACCGATTCTTCTTTATCGAAGGCGGTGCGTTGGCGGTGGAAAATGCCCTTAAAGCTGCGATGGACTGGAAAGTGCGCAAGAACCTGGCAGCCGGCCTTGGCGAACGCGGCACTGAAATTATTCATTTCGAAAGAGCATTTCATGGTCGTACTGGCTACACGATGAGCCTGACGAATACTGACCCCAAGAAGGTGCAGTACTTCGCCAAATTTCCCTGGCCGCGCATCAGCTCCCCTTACATCGATTACTCCCTGCCAGCAGCACAGCGTGCCCAGGCAGCGGCCGAGAAGGAAAAGCTTGCCGAGAAACAGATTCGCGAAGTCATCGCCCAAAAGGGTCCGGATATTGCCGCCATTATTATTGAGCCCGTTCAGGGTGAAGGTGGAGACAATCATTTCCGCACCGAATGGTTCAAAACTTTGCGCAGCATTTGTGATGAGAATGATATTTTGCTGATTTTTGATGAAGTTCAGACCGGCATGGGATTAACCGGCAAAGGCTGGTGCTGCGAGCATTTCGGCGTCATGCCTGATTTGCTGTCCTTCGGCAAGAAAGCCCAGGTTTGCGGCATCATGGCTGGACCGCGCCTGGATGAAGTGAAGGAAAATGTTTTCCGCGTGCCGAGCCGCATCAATTCGACCTGGGGCGGCAACTTTACCGATTTCGTTCGATCCACACATTTCCTCCGCATCATCGAAGAGGAGAAGCTCGTGGAAAACGCGCGCCTCAAGGGCGAACTGTTCCAAAGCGAGTTGCAGAATCTGGCGCGCAAACATCCGGTGATCAGCGCCGTGCGTGGTCGAGGCTTGATGCTTGCCTTCGATCTCCCCAACGGCACCATGCGCGATGCTTTTTGGAAAGGCTCTTATGAACTCGGATTGCTGGTCGTTCGCTGTGGTGACCGCTCGATTCGGCTCCGCCCGGTCCTTGACGTAAAAGAGGATACGATTGAAGCTGCCTTGCGGATTATGGATGGCGAATGCCGTCGTTTGAATACTTAAACTTTTGCAACTTTTGACCCATGGCTAAATCAACTTCCTCGAGCAAAAAGAGCGCCTTCTCACCCGCAGCCCTGTTTAAGCGGCTGGGACTCCGCGATGTGAATCCCGGTGTGTTTAACGGCAAATGGACCGGCAATGGCAAAGTCATTAACAGCATTTCGCCCATTGATGGCAAGGTGCTGGGCAAGGTGAAGCAGGCCACAGCCGAAGAGTATGAAACATCGGTTCAGGCTGCCGTAAAAGCCTATGAATCCTGGCGCAACGTTCCTGCACCCAGACGCGGAGAAATCATCCGTCAGTTGGGCAATGCCCTCCGTGCAGCCAAGAAAGATCTCGGCCAATTGGTATCCCTGGAAGCAGGTAAGATTACAGCCGAAGGTGAAGGCGAAGTGCAGGAGATGATTGATATCTGTGATTTCGCGGTCGGCCTGTCCCGCCAGCTTTATGGACTCACCATTGCTTCCGAACGTCCGCAGCATCGCATGATGGAGCAATGGCATCCGTTGGGCGTGGTCGGAGTCATCACCTCTTTCAACTTTCCAATCGCCGTTTGGTCGTGGAATAGCGCACTGGCTGCTGTCTGCGGCAACTCCGTCATCTGGAAGCCCTCCGGCCAGACTCCGCTGACAGCGATTGCCACCACCAAAATCGCCGAGAAGGTCTGCCGGGATAACAATATCGACCCCGCCATTTTCACACTCGTCTCAGGCGATGCCGAAACCGTTGGCAACCGAATGACAAATGATCGTCGTCTGCCGCTTATCTCTGCAACGGGTTCGACCCGCATGGGCCGCCAGGTCGGCGAAGTAGTCAGCAAACGCCTGGGCCGCAGCCTGCTGGAACTTGGTGGCAACAACGCCATTATTGTCACCCCAAGTGCGAGCATGGATTTGGCGGTTCGAGGCATTGTGTTCGGTGCGGTCGGCACTGCCGGTCAACGCTGCACTTCCACGCGCCGTGTATTTGCACACGAATCCATCCTGCCGCAATTAACGGAGCGGCTTGTGTCCGCCTACAAACAGGTTCGTATCGGAAACCCGCTGGAGTCCGGGGTCCTCATGGGACCTTTAATCAGCACCAGGGCAGTTGATGCGATGCAAACCGCGATCAAGGAGCTCCAGCGCGAAGGCGGCAAAGTGCTTTATGGAGGCGAGCTTCTCAGCGGCGCACAATTCCCGGGTGGTCGTTATGTCCGTCCGTGCATTGCATCCGCCAAAGGTGATTACAAAATCGTGCATGAAGAAACCTTCGCACCGATTCTTTACCTGATACCTTACAATAATTTGGACGAAGCCATTGCGCAGAACAATGCCGTTCCCCAGGGGCTTAGTTCAGCCATCTTTACCAATGAAATGCGCGAGGCTGAACAATTCCTCACCTGCTGTGGCAGCGATTGCGGGATTGCCAATGTGAACATTGGTACCAGCGGCGCGGAAATCGGCGGCGCCTTCGGCGGTGACAAGGACACGGGCGGTGGTCGCGAAAGCGGCAGCGACAGTTGGAAGGCTTATATGCGCCGCCAAACTGTGACCATCAATTACTCGACTCAATTGCCGCTGGCTCAAGGCATCCAATTTGGCTCCTGATCTCATCCACAACAGTTCGAAAGGGCAACGATGTTGCCCTTTTTCTTTTAAAAACTCTGCCGAATTACAATTGATTCGACTCCCGATTCAGATTATATAGAAACCAAGAGTATTTTTATGACCAGCCCAGCCACTGAAACTACTATCGGCCTAGCGAAAAACCCGCTTCGCGACTCCACCCCTTACGACCCGTCACGGTTCGATTGGCCGCTTGCTTATGATGCAGAAAAGTTGCTCAACGAGCACATCGGCCGTTTTCTGACGCTGAACAGCTTTGCAAAACGCCTGGCTGAGCGCATGCGCGACGAAACAGGCACCGACTTTTTTGAATGGGTTGATCACCTGGTTCTGTCACCCGCCGATGAACAGACGTTGCGTGCAGTTGGCTTCAGCAGCGACGAAGAAGCCGAAGCTGCCAAGGGAGATGTGGTGCTGCATCATCCTCGCGCCACCCTGCCCCGTGTGGTTCTGCGTGCGGGCCAAAAGCAGAATCCTTCGGTCATTGCGCTCCGTCCCGAATTTGTCACGGATTTCGCGGCGCGTCATAACCTTGCAGGCGAGATTGAAGGCGCTCCATTGACTCGTTTTCGCCGGACTACCGTTGCGGAAGAAAATGGCACGACCTTGGAAGCCGTCGAACGCCGCGCCTATCGAGGTTTCGTTCCCGCTCCGCATAAGGCTGGCGAATTGGAAGCCATTTTGAAGGTGAAGGAGATGTGGAAAACCCGTCGTCGATTTTTTGCAAATGATGCCGAAGGTTTCGTGCTCGCCAACCGTTTGTTGGATCAAAGCATCTCCCTCGTCGGTCGTGATCAGACCTGTCAGATTTACTTTGAAGAAGAGCGTGCCTACTGGGAATTGCGCAATCGCGCTGCCCGGGTGCAAAAGTTCCGCCAGGATCAATTGGGTCTCGGCTGGGGCAATCATGACCATCATACCTTCCGAGCATCCCGTCAGCATTTCGTTGATTTGATGGAGATTTTGCTAAAGTTGGGCTTCGAGAAGCGTGAGCGCTATTATGCTGGAGCCGAAGCTGGTTGGGGAGCGCAGATTTCTGAACAAGCCATCGTTGGCATCACCGTTTTTGCGGATGTTGATTTGATGCCTGATGAAACCCAGATCGATTTCGCCAGCCATCGCCTGCCAGCGGCTCCCAAGTTGGGCACGGTGGGACTGTGGTGTGGTTTGCATGGGGAAAGTTTTCTTAGCGCCGGAATGCACCATCTGGAAGCCCGCTTTGATTACCACTTGCTCCGCGACCAATTGCAGGAACATGGCATCAAAACGATGAATCCATTTTCCAATTTTGAATTCCTCCGGCAGGCCTTCACTGAAGGAGAACGTTGGAAGGTGGCGCGTGATCGAGCTGAACACCTGCTCTCTGCGAAACTCATCACTCAGGAGCAATTCGATAAGTTCATGAATGAGGGTGCGCTGGGCAGCCATCTCGAAAACCTGCAACGGCATGGCGGCTTCAAAGGTTTCAATCAGAAATCCGTGAGTGTGGTCATTTCGGCCACCGATCCCCGCCGCAACCATTTTGAACACGCCGCAACTCATTAACATGGTCTAACCGGGCCATCGAAATTTCATCAGTCGCATGAAGAGAGCATTGCTTCATGCGACTGAATTTTTTTAACCCGCCGACGCCCGACTTTTAAAATGTTCCCCGCATTTTTAACCACCATCTTTTTTTCCATTTCAGTCATTTGTGGTAGTCGTTCTGCAAAGTTGATTGGTGGAACGGAAGCAAATTTTTGGCGTCTGGCTTTTGCCACGTGCTTTCTATCGATCTGGGCATTTTCCATGGGCAAAGGTTTGTCGGGAGAAACCTTTCCGATCTTTTTGCTGAGTGGAATTATTGGAATCGGGATGGGTGATGTGGCTCTTTTCCAGGCTTTGCCACGGCTTGGTCCTGGAATGACGCTCCTTTTGACTCGGTGCATGGCACCCCCCTTGACAGCACTGATCGAATGGCTTTGGCTGGGCACGACGCTTCGTCCAATGCAGGTGTTTTATGGAAGCATCATTTTGGTTGGCATTGTTGTTTCACTGGCTCCAGGCAGACACTTAAAACTTTCGCGCGAGAAATTTGTGCCCGGGGTTTTGTTTTGCGTATTCGCAGCTCTGGGGGATGGCGTCGGGGCGGTGCTGAGCCGAAAGGCATACGGCATGATTCACAGCAAGGAGGATTTCATCGATGGCGGCACGGCGGCGTTTCAGCGGATCATTGGTGGTTTGTTGGTAGCGGGTATTTGTCTTCTGGTGGTGAAATGGCGGTCAATCAAATTGCATATCAATCGGTCTGACGAAATTGACACCCTGCCTTCCTGGGAGAAGTGGCGTCGGGTGCTACCGTGGATACTGGCCAACAGCCTGGCAGGCCAGACGCTCGGGGTGAGCTGTTACCAGTGGGCGTTTCAGACCACACCGGCGGCTATCGTGGTTTCGATCGTGGCAACGACTCCTCTGGTTGCCATGCCGATAATACGGATTATCGATGGTGAACGACCGAGTCGGCATTCCATCGTGGGCGGGATTATAGCTGTCGTAGGAGTTGTGGGTTTGGCGTTGCTCAAGTAGTCAGGCTTTGCGATTATTAAGTCACAACGAATCACCTGAGTTATGAGCTTTCTAAAAAGACTCTTTTCAAAACCGACTGAGCAACCAGAACAACCCTCCGAGTTTTTCCGTGAGGATGCGCCGGAATGGTTGATCACTTTGACCGAGGATTTGGCAGATGGCAGTTCCATTGAGGTGCGCCTCAGCCTGTTTGCATCCACCCGCTCCGGCTCCGCGCAGGTGATTACCCGCTCCGGTGGCGAGCTTAAACAGAGCGTTCAGGTGGATGCTACGAGACAGGAATTTGATCGGTTGATGGTGATTCTTGGATTCTCATTTCCCAATGAGGTTAACCCAGTACCGGCAGGAACGGATGAGGCTTTTGTCACCATCACTGTCTGCAAACGCGAGCCTTTCTTTAGGCGCGGTGGAAAATGCAATCTAAACGGTTGGTTGGATTCGCGCAAGCCCGGTCCGCCATTGATTGAAATCGGAATGATTGTTACAGGCATAAAGCGGCGTGGTTTGCCGGGCAGTTGAATACAGAATCAACCATTGCATACCTATTCTGGACAATGAAAATAACTTCACTATTGTTCCTGCTCAGTTTGACGTTTATGGGATTAACGACTGCCAACTCAGCGGAGATCAAAGACCACACAACAGCAATCGATACCCTGTTCAAGAAGTTTGACCGAACGAACGGGCCGGGTGCGAGCGTGATGGTCATTCTTGATGGCAAAAAGGTTTTTACCAAATCTTATGGCCTGGCTGATGGGGAAGGAAAGGTTTGTGCCACACCCGACAGCAATTATCGATTGGCATCCGTGAGCAAACAGTTTACCGCGATGGCCATTATGATTCTGGCCGATCAGGGAAAGCTTTCTTTCGATGATCCCATTACCAAATTTTTTCCTGAGTTTCCGGAATATGGGAAATCCATCACGGTTCGGCACATGCTGAATCACACATCCGGCTTGATCGATTACGAGGATATCATCCCTCCAGGGACGACGATTCCTGTGCTGGATATCAATGTGCTCCGTCTGCTGAAGCAACAAGACAAGACGTATTTCTCACCGGGTTCGCAATTTAAATACAGCAATACTGGATTTGCTTTCCTGGCATTGATTGTGGAAAGAGTCTCCGGACAGACCTTCGCATCATTTCTCAGTGAAAACATTTTCAAGCCTTTGAGAATGGACCACACCCTGGCTTATGAACAAGGCATCTCCGCGGTTTCGAATCGCGCGTACGGCTATTCACCGGAGAAAGATGGCTTTCGTCGCACGGACCAAAGTCTAACCAGCTCAGTGTTAGGCGACGGCGGAATTTACTCGTCGGTCAACGATCTCTACAAATGGGATCAGGCTCTATACAATCTGAAGCTGGTTTCAAAAAAGACGTTTGAAGCTGCTTATACTCCCGGAAAATCAACGGAGCATGAGAATGGAATCCGATATGGATTCGGATGGTTTCTTTCTGAATATCGTGGACTGAAGCACATCTACCACACCGGAGATTCGATTGGCTTTCGCACCATCATTTCCCGATTTCCTGAGCAGCATTTTACGGTGATTGTTTTGAGCAACGAGCACGACGCGGAATTGCCGAGCGTCGCAAACAAAATCGTTGATCTTTACTTGTTCGATAACAAGTAAGTCGGAGTCTCAAAAGGAATTAAGCAGGCCTGCCCTGAAGGAACAACTTTTCCAGAGCGTTCCGAACAAAAATGCCGATGCCGGGTTCTTCCGATTCACGCGGGCCGGCGATGTTGAGCGACTTGGCTCTGTGATGTTGAATGAAGCTTGCCAGGCTTTGAGAAGGATTTGGTTCCGAGCGGAGAATGTGGAGAAGTGGTTTTCCGTGGCTTTGCGTGAACTCCAAGGTTTTCAGAGTCCCGCCGGAGAGCTCGGAGTTTAAACTGAAAATCACGGTGGCGTCGGAATCGCGGACATTCCATTCGGTGCGTTGAGCGGAATCAGCGGAGGGAATTTCTGTAAGCTGGTATTGCGAACCGAGTGGTCCGTCTTCTGCAAGGCGACCCCTTGGACACCAACCGCCATGTGGGATGCCATGAGCCAGGGCGAAATCGAGTGCGGCACGGTCGGCACCGGTTTGGCCGCCAGAGATTATTTTCTCGAACAACGCGAAGGATGAATTCATGATAGTCGAGTAATAATCTAGCATTGTTGTAAGCCATGACGAACGAATTGAAATCTGCCGCCGAGACTTTAGGCCTTGAATCGTATAAGCACCACATCTTCCTGTGCGCTGACCAAACGGATCCGAAGTGTTGCGCGCAAAGTGTCGGCATTGAAGCGTGGGAGTTTTTAAAGAAGCGGCTGAAGGAATTGAATCTTGTGGGTCCGAAGCCGTTGGTGTTTCGTACCAAGGCGAATTGTCTGCGAGTTTGCATCAAGGGGCCGATTGCCGTGGTTTATCCCGAGGGTGTTTGGTATCACTCGTGCACGCCCCCGGTCTTGGAGCGGATCATCCAAGAACACTTGATTGGTGGAAAGACGGTGTCCGAATTTGCCTTTGCGAAGAATCCGATGAGTCTGGAAGAAGGGGAATAAGTGAGGCGGGTAAAATTTTCGGAGGAATGAATAGAGTGCGCAATATTGCGTTCGTGGATTTCGCTTCGGGTGAGTGGGTGGAATTGTTTTAAATCGCAGGCCGAAGCGAGAATTCTTTTTAGGCGCGTAACTATACACGTGCCGGTCCTACGGACCTTAAGCGGTCGCGGGGTAATTTGGAGTACGGACGGAGATTGGCATGGGTGAGTGGAAACCGTTGGAAACGGTTACAGAAGAGCGGCACAGCGCCCACCCCCGCGCTGAAGCGACGGGGTTAACGAGAAGGAATGATGGTTTCAGGAAACCCATTCAAAAGTTGCTTGAATCGGCTTTTGTAAAATACCTTCCCAAACTTCACTCAGTTCAGAGAACGGTGTCCGCCTTCGCGGCAAAGACGAAATCGCTTTCGGTGAGGCCGTCGATCTTATGGGTCCAAAGCGTCAGTTTTACCTCGCCCCAGGCGAGATAGATATCGGGATGGTGATTAACCTGCTCTGCGAGTTCGCCCACTCGGTTGGTGAAAGCCAGGGCCTCTTTGAAGTTCTTGAATTTGTAATCCTTCTCCAGATGATGCTCGTGGATCACCTGCCAGCCGTTGCCCAACTGATCGGCAAGCTTGTTGAGTTCGAAGCCCTTCAGCGGCGGCATGCCGCCTTTGCAGGGAACGCATTCTTTTTGTGCCAATTCGTTCATAATATCTCCTGTCCGACTATCGTCCCCTGTTCTTAATGAGTCAAACACGTTACTTCACCGGAGCCTCGATGAAAGCCGCCTGACGGAGCAGGCTTTGGCGTGCAGCTTCATTGATTCCCGGGGCAAAGGCCGCCGGAGTGGTGCTGCGCGTGTGATTGGATTCGTGCACTTCGTAACCTCCTGCGGCCAACATCTCTTCAGTTGGCAAATAACTGATCGATTCCTGGCTGTAACCCCAAACTACGAGATGGCGAGGAGCGAGCCATTGTGTGATTTTGGGAACCCACTCCGCGCAAGGCTCGCCGCCGGAGTAAACCACCCATTGATTATCGGCGAGACGGATCAAGCCGAGAGGCCAGGCATCACCACGAGAAAAGCCATCTCCTGATTCATACCTGGGCAGCCAATACGCAGCAACGGCTTGTCGATATTTGCTTTTTTCCTCTTTTGCCATCGCTTCATAAATTTCCTTTCCGGGAGGTTTATCACGCGGAAGGAACGGACGATCCATGGTGCCGGCGAGATTCAGGTTTAGTTTGGTTCCACTGGTCTTAAGGGTGGCCATCACATCATCAGCCAGATCGTGACCGGCTTGTTGGAGATCTTCCGGCTTCGGAGCGCGGAATCGCTTTTTTTGCAAATCGGCCAGGATTCGGGGCCGCATGTCGCCAGCGGTGCCTTGAATGAATTGGCAGTGCAGGTCCTTCCCGAGTTTCTCACGCAGAGTGTTACGAGTGACGCCTGGAAAGTCGGCGGAGATTGCAGAACCCGCGTACTCATAAACAATCACTGGATGACATGAATACGAAAAGACCAGCGCCGGAGCTTTGCCATTCGTGGGTGTGAGTTTCATTACCCAGAGCTTTTCGTTCATGGGGCCGTCGGGATTTGGAATGATTCCGATCTTACCCTGCTTGTTTTTGCCGCGGCGATTGATACCGACTTTGGATGTGCCTTCAAAAACCTCGACCGTCACAGGAGAGAGATTGGTTTTAGCGGTACGAGTTGCGAGAATTAGTTTGTCGGTAAGAGATTTGAAATAATCCGATTCAATAGGTGGTGTTGGCTCAACCGCAGCCATCAAATCGCGAATCATATATGGTCCGCTGTGGGTATGGGAGCAGTTGATGACCACCAAATTATATTCAACCCCCAGTTCGCGCACGATGGCGGTGCGAATCCGGTCACTGAGATCATGCGCAATGCCCACCGTATCGAGAGAAACAAGGACAAGTCCGGTGCCTTTGGCATCTTTGAGGTAGGTTACCTGGGCGTAGAGCGGATCGAGAACCTTGGTGGACTTGGTGATGGGGCCGCCGCGACCGCCAAGATAAATGCCGAGCGGTGGGGTGATTTCCACTTCGGCCCAACCGGCGGATGGCTCACTGCCCGTTACCTGGCTTGCTGTATCAGCAAGGAGAGAAGTTTCAAAACCTGTCAGTAGCGAGAGCAGGATTCCGAAAAGCAGGCGCATGGAACTCATGGCAAAGGTTTTCCATGATTCTGTTTGCTCTGGCAATGAATTTCGTCCCGGGACAAGATCATCTCAGAGTTTTGTAAACCTGGATATGGTTATGCCCTTTATAGTCGAGCGCAGCTTTGCGAATCCCACACGCAGGATGTTACTCACGAGCCTGGTGCTTTGTTCAGGGCTATTTTGTGGCTGTGTTCAAGTGCTTCGTCCGTACAACCAAGCTTCCCAACAAAAGTTTCGTGTGAAGTCGGCGATGCCGTTGCATTACACAATCAGCGTAGCCAACGAAAGTGAGTATCGAGTTGCTGCTGACGGACGCGTGATTGTGGATGTTCCGCAACTGCAGCGCGGATGCGATACTTATTTGTTCGATATTGTGAAGATCAGTGATGGTTCTCCGTACAACCTTCGTGTGATTCAGCTTAAATCGAACAATCATGTTGTTCGCAAGCTCTCGCTGAATGATGTTGCAAAACTGCCTGTGGATGAGAAGGGATATCACCTTTTGACCGTTGAGTGAGGTGAATAAAATATTGGCAGGAATAACGTGGGGCGTGCCCCGGATTGCGCCGGTGGGTTCCGCTTCGGATTGCGCGCGTTGAACGATTTAACATCGCAGGCCGAAGCGGGGATACTATTTGTACGTTTTACCCGGGGTTGCGCCCAAAGTCGGGCTGGACCCCGGGCTTTCATACTCGCAGGCTTTCAGCGTGCGCAAACCCAGGGGTGGGAAAAGACACGTGCATTTGTACGATGGTGGATATAAAGTTCTCCGTGTTGAACAAAGCCGATGAATCAACCTGAAAAAATCAAAGGACGAAGCAGGATAATTGTTTACCTGGTTGTTGGTGGATTGATATTTTGTGCGATCATCGCCGGAATACTTCTCCGCGTCTTATTATCCTGAACGGCGCTGACCTCATCTTCTGCCATCGTACCAGGTGTGGCAGGCATCGCGGTTGGTGAGGGTGCCGCGCCAGTTGAAGATGGTTTTGAAAAGAAAACGGACGTGCTCGCCTCTTGAATAAAGATGCATTTTGCGGGCGGAGGTTATCAATGGATATCGATGGAGGATAACGATTTTCTTTCCGCGCACTTTGGCCAAACGTTTCAGTCTTTTGGTTAATTCGATTTCCTCGCTGGCGTAAAGCTTTTCATCAAATCCACCCAGTTCACGAAACGCCGACGCATCGCAAAAAATAAAAGATCCTGCCAACAAGTGCAAAGTTCGGCTTGCAGTGTTCCATAAACCGGCGACTCGATGTACCCAGAAAGAGCCACCATCGAGTTTGACGGTACATCCGCCAGCCAGCACTTTGCCGCTCGTGATGGTGTCCGCCACTTCAGCAAACAGTTCGCGACTCGGATGGGAATCGGCATCGACAAATATGAGCCAATCGCCAGAAGCTGCGCGAGCGCCGGAATTGCGAGCGCGGCCAATTTGGTTCACTGGTTCGAAAACAACACTCGCTCCTGCTTGTCGCGCCAGCTCTCCTGTACGGTCAGTCGAATTGTTGTCACAGACGACAATTTCGGTTTGCCATTGGCGTTCCTTGAAAGCGACGATGGCATCCTGAATACGACGCAATGTTTCGCCGATCAGCTTTTCTTCATTAAACGCTGGTATGACGATGGAGACTTTCATTTCATCGAACGACGGGATTGGAGAGGCCTATGCATGCGGCAAGAATATCACTGAAGTGGAGAGGATTGCAAAGTTGAGTGGTTGGAAGAGGCGGAAAAGTTGTTGGCCAGTTGAGAGAAGAAAACACAACTACAAGGAGCCGAGGAAAAAGCGAAATTGGGAAGCATTAGTAAGCATATACACTGCCAACAAACCTCCTTTTACTCTTTTAGTCTGGATATTCATGAATCATAATCATTGACTCAGTTAGTGTCTGCGGGTTAAAATAAAGGTCATGAAAGAAAGACAATGGACCCTTTTTAACATGCCTGTCATGGAGAATCACATTTGGTCAGTTCGAAATTCCCCGAGGCTCCGACCTCGAGTTAACCGGAGCTAACACGAGTTAACGAGTGTTAACGGCAGATAATTTTTTGAACTTACATGAAATTCAAAAGCGACAAGTTATCAGGTTTGGATGTGGGTCGCCTCTCCGTCCTCAGTTGGTTCGGACGGTATCGGAAGCCATCGGAAGGCATTAGAAGGTATCGGAAGGTTTAAAAAGAATTTTCTGACAGGAGTGAGTCAGAATGATACCGACTGGAAAAGATCAAGTGTTTTAAATGAATGCTGAAATCACATTCAGGAGTTCTGGTTGTTAGTAACCAATGATTGCCTGTGAGGGTCTTCCAATCTACATTTGGTCAGGGCTCATCGGTTGAACAAAGTTATTGTTTCATGAGTCCAACGCCGCAGTGGGTGAGAGTTTTCCCCATTGCAGGGATTGATGGAAATGATGTCAAAAATAGGCAGAAAGTCAGTAGGGAATTAAATTATGGCTGAAGTTGTTGCTGGTAAAAAGCGCAGTGGATGGCTCCGAAAATTAGGCTGGGTCTTCCTTATTCTTATCGTCTTGCTGGTCATCGCCTACTTCGTAGGTACGAGCTCAGCAGTTTTCAAAGGGGTGATTCTTCCGAAGGTGAGTAAATCTTTGAATGCGAACGTCACTGTTCAGGA
>NZ_ABOX02000027.1 GCF_000172555.1 Pedosphaera parvula Ellin514 | reverse complement strand
TCGGCGAATCAGCCAGGACAGTCGATGTATAATCAGCTCGGGCAGTTACACCGCCCAAGGCAATGACTGCAGAAACAATCATTACGACCTTTTGCCCGGTTAGCGCTCCAAGCTTGCGCATGACTCCAAACAACATTTTTTTCATGGTTATTTTTCTGAAGCGGAGATTAAATGAACAATTAGCCTTATTTAGCACGAGCTAAGTTAACGCGTCAACACTTTTAAATAATTTCTATTGCAATTTGTTTTTATCTGCGAATCAGCCCCTCTCTTATCAGCCCCTCTCTTGTAACAACAATTCGGAATGTACAGGTTACCGTCCTGTTACATTTAGGTGAATAACTCCGCCAGTTTGAAGCTGCCGGCACCCACACTACAAACCGCGCAGAATACTAATTGGCATTTCACCAACGACACGCAGGTGTGGAAAGTGCAGCAGGCTGATTGACGGTTTTAGTCCTGCCGCAGAGAGGATTCGCGCACTGCCAGTCTCGGCTTCAGAGTGATCTGTTGCTGTTTGAGTGTTCCATCGTCAAACCGCTTCGTTAAAAAGTTCCACGCAAGGGCGCACATTTCTTCAACTGGTTGCACTATCGTCGTAATCGGACACTCCAAATATTCTGTGTCCTGAATCCCGTCGCATCCCACGATTGCGACGTCCTCCGGCACTCGCAGTTTCATATCGCAAAGTCCGCGATATATGCCCAACGCCACATCGTCTGAATGACAAAAAATCGCTTCCGGGCAACCGTTCTGTCCCACATAATCCTGAACAATCCTGCGGACGCTGGCTCGTTGGTCGGCTCCCAGGGGATAGTGGATAAACTCCGGCTTTAATCCTGCTTTCCGCATCGCTTTGGTGTAACTTACCCGCCGACTGGACTCGGGCAACCCCTTCCCAATAAAAGTGGCATGCGCAATCCGCTTATAACCGGAGCTCATCAAATGCTCCATCGCCTCCTTCGTGGCACTATCCAAATCCACCTTGATGTAATCCGTTTTTAAATAGCACGCTGCCCCCATGCTGATTACCGGGACAGCTTGTCCTCTCTGCGCCTCCACGTACGCACTCACTTGCAGGGGAGTCTCCATCGCAAAAATCGCATCCACCGGCACATGCGACAACATTTGAGCTGCTCCACCGCTCCCAACCTCATTCACAATCAACTCATGCTTCGCTTGCTTTACCACCCGATTGAGTTCGCTCATCACGTGGATGTAATGGGTGGAGAACAAGTCCTGGATCCAAAGAGCAACGATACCGGTTCGCCCTTTCTTAAGTGCCCGGGCATAAGGATTCGGCTTATAACCGAGTTCCTGCGCCGCAGCCAGAATACGCTTGCGTGACGCCTCCGAAACCTGTGGATGGCCGGCGAGAGCAAAGCTCACCAACTGACGTGAAAGACCTAGTTTACGAGCGATAAGTTCCTGGGTAACCATGGTGACCGCCAGACCTCTATCAGAAGGACCACTGACGGTCAAAACAAACACGCATGGGGAATATTATTTTGGCATGCAACCTCAAATCAAGATGGGCCTCCTGCTGGGATGCAGAAACTCATTCCTCCCCTACTGCCGGACCACTTTAAAACGAACGTTTTGCTTTCCTGCCAACGTCGCCAAGTCAACCGTGCCACTGTCATCGACCACAAACTCCTTAGCTCCCACGTTTGCTGAAATAACCTTCCAACCCTCGGGCAACCGTGCACGAAATAACGTTCTGGCCACTTTATTTCGAACAGGTAAACTCAGTTCAACATCGACCTCGCCCGCCTTGAGCTTTGATTGCACCTTCATGGAAAGCGGTCCGAATGCCGTTGGAGCATCTTCCACTGCGATCGTTTTGCCATCCTCCAACCATCGCCTTGGCGTGCTGAAGCAGAGCCGCAACGTGTCCGGTTCGCCGTCGTCATTCAGGTCAAAGTCCTGCACCAACAGGTAACGGAGCATCTGCAAAACGTGGGCGTTTCCACCGCTGTTGGGCGGCATCATAAACTGCCGGCCAAATGCATCCAGCGGTACAATTGAATTTCCTTCTCCCGCAACAAACGTTTCCCGCGTCAACCCTTGTGCCAGCATTCCATAAAATGTCACAAGCGCCCTGTCCGGTTCGTCTCGGCGCAACAGTGTCAGCCCATAGTGCATGCCATAAAGTGGGTTCATATTGTGCGGGCTTACCCACCAGCCGGGAGCCGGCAAAGAACGCGCCATTCCCATGCACAAACCTCCATGCTGCTGTATATACTGCGTGAGCCACGTCTCCCGCTGGCTACCCGGCTCGAGCGCTCCGAAATTCAGCACAAAGTTGGAAACCAGGTTCCAGTAGCTGCCCATCTTCGTCGCGCAAATTGGGTCACACGGCTGCTCGTCCCCAAAGAGTGCGATAGGCACAAACGGTGGCTGCGTGTTGGTGAAGATGCTCTGGTCCACTGCCGTCAGGATATTGCTGCGAAATTCCGACGACACTCTCGTGAGGCGCTTAGACTCCTCCTCATAACCTGCCTCTCCCAGCACCTTGCTCAAGTCTCTCAAACCTCGCCAACACTTGCCGTGCGTGTTGAGTGAGATAATCGGCATCGGAATATCATTACAGTAACTCCCGCGGGGCAACAATCCCCGGCTGTCGCGAGCGCCAACGATTCGTTGCACTTCTCGCTCCCATTTTGGCCGCAGACTATCCAAAAACTGCTTATCGCGTGTTTCCCAAAAATAAACCGCCACATTCTCCAACTTTTGCCCTGCGTAATTCAATTCCATTCCTTTCCGGCTCACGTCCATTAGTGGTTCAAACAGCCGGGCACTTTCTTTCGTGAAGCCCCACAATAGCATTGCCGTGGTGGCGTCGCTGCCCTCACTTTCGTAAACTGAGTCATACTGGTTCGCCGCGCTATAGCGCATGCTATTGCCGTTCATCAGCGAGAAATTTTGCAAAATGAGGCTCCTCCAGGCGTTATTAACCAACGGCTCTGGCACCTCGACTTTCATTCCTCGATCAAGCAACTTCTTCCACTCATTGACTGCCAAGTCGCGTTGTGCCACGTAGCCGTTCGTGGCCAGAGGCGAAGCCACTGCCTCGGCAAATGGCACTGTGGCGATCGCCAGCGTCGCCGTCAAATTGGTTTTGAAATCACAAGACAGCAATCCCCGAGTCGCCTCCCATTTCCAATTGCCATCAAACCACAGGATCGTCTCTCCTTTTTCATTCTGCAGGCGCCCCTCCCCTGCCTTGATGGCTGTTTTCGAGTCGACCTGCACACAAACCCTCATGGGAGTCTTTCGCGCTTGCTTGACGCCAAATCGTGTGAACACCAACGCATGATCGCACAGAGCTGGATCCATGGCCGCGAAACTCTCCTCAGAGTAGCTACACTCCCCATGTTTACAATTCATCTCCACGATCGGCAGAAAACCTTCCGCCAGATGCGGTCCTTCCAGGTGCTGCACGTTATTGCCAAACAGGAACTCGTCAGGGCCGACTCTGAACATGACAGGCACACCAACATCCCTCCACCCGCGTGCGCCACCACGCAGGTTGATGCCGCTTCCATTGGAAATCAGCCGCGCCTTCTGTTTGGCGAAAGGCGCACTCAACACAATGGGATAATAATGGAAATCTGCGCTGACATACCGCAGCGCCGGCAGGAGCGGCTCAAAAAATTCGTAGCTCGGCCCATTGGGCTGACGAAGTGCTGCTTCGCCCCAGAGATCAATTTTGGAATGAACAACTTCCTCCACCGTCGCCAACCTCTCCGCGCGCGTTCGTCCGACGCCAGCCAGCACAGCCACGACCAGTACTGCCATCGAAAACATTGGTTTGCAAAACATACAATATCCGAGACTGCGTGATGTTGGTTAACTGTTCTATTTTTGTCCATCCTGTAAGGAGAGGGAAATGTCCATCCGTTTAAAATACCTAAACACCAATCTTGAATCGTCCAACTGCTTTTCCAAAACACTGCCAGGCCTGCCCCCCTTCGTCGCGGCAGTGGGCCTCGGTTTCATCAGACGGGCGTTCCCCATCCTTCCGGCTCTGATGCATCATGCTTACGGCCTATTTTGAATGTAATTACTGGAGAGATGCGAGCTACATCTTAACTGGTGTTACAATCAGTTATTTGAGAAATCATTGATTTGCAATATCACGACACCAGATTGGCGGCCTCGCAGATTCCTTAATAAACACTGAACCAGATGGAAAGCCCCGCGACTTGAGGTTACTGGCCTGGTGAGAGGAGGCCGTGCAGTGGTTCACTGATTAATTTTGCTCAGCTCAATGAAGACTTTTCAGGATATGAAAAAGGGGCATTTGACTTGCTGAAAACCGGTAGTCAGCTAGGATAAACCCCGTAACCCTATATGTTATGACTGAAGTATCTCGCTTCCAGCATTCTATCTTAATTGTATTGATCGGCACTCGTCGCGCACTGTGTCTTTTTACCATTCTACTTTCTTGTCTCGCGCAGGGATTACATGCCGCCAACATGGCCCCAATTGCCCTCACCGGATTTAATCTGGACGTGGTTGTGGAAACCAATTCCGCCGGGCCACCTTTTAGCACCGCGTTCGAATTTAATCCCGGCGAAGGCACAGCCTTCTATCAAAGCGGTCTCTCCGGTAAAACCTATGGTTTGCCAGCTTCAGGGGCTGTCACCAGTGCTTTTGGCGACGGCACGGTTTTTCAATTCCAACCTTACACCGGTAACAATGCGCTGGTGATGAGCAGCGATACCGGCATCACCACCGGCACGCTGACATTGGTCACCCCAGCCACTTACTCCCGCATCGCCATCCTCGCCAATTCGGGTGGTGGTGGTGGTAACGCCAATGTGACATTGCATTTCAATGACGGCAGCACCTTCGCTACCAATTGCAACGCCTCGGATTGGTTTTCCAATGCTGGTTTTGCCCTGCAGGGCGTGGAACGCATCAATCTGAACACTGGCAATACGAGCGGCGCGCCCGCTGATCCCCGCTTCTACCAAACCACCATTGATCTGGCCGCAACTTTTGGTGCCAACAATAAGCCATTGGTAAGTGTTAGTTTTGACCAGGTGCCGAGTGCAGGCGTCACTGGCATCTATGCTATCAGCGGTGATTCCACTCCCGTGACAGCCCCCACGCTCACGAATATACCAGCTACGAATATTCAGTCGAAATCGGCAACCTTGGGCGGCCAGATTATTTCAACTGGCGGTGGCACCCCGCAGACTACCCTCTACTATGGAACGGTTAATGGCGGCACCAGTCCCGCCACCTGGACGCAAAGCATCGCATTGGGCACTCAGTCGGGAGCATTCTCCCAAACCATAACGGGACTCACCGCCGGCACGACCTATTACTTCACCTCTCGGGCCACGAATTTCGCCGGCACCAACTGGGCTACACCCTCGCTCTCATTCGTGACACCTGCATCCGCTCTTGCCACCATCACTAACTTGCCCTCCAGTAGTATCGCGGCCACGCTTGCAACGCTCAATGGACAAGTCCTCACCACTGGCAATGACTCCCCACAGGTCACTCTTTATTACGGCCTCACCAACGGTGGGAGCAACCCCGCAGCCTGGACGCAAAACGTCGCCCTCGGCGCACAGTCCGGCCCGTTTTCCTACGCTGTCTCTGGACTCGCTTCAAACACGACTTATTTCTTCACCAGCAAGGCAGTCAACAGCGCTGGCACGGCCTGGGCAACGCCATCCTTATTCTTTACCACCTCGACGACCAATCCACCCTTGGTCGCAGTTCTCACACAGCACAATGATCAGGCCCGCACTGGCGCGAACCTTCAGGAAAACACTTTAAACGTCAATAACGTGAACAGCAATCAGTTCGGCCTGATGTTTTCCCGCGCGGTGGACGACCAAATTTACGCCCAACCGCTCGTCATGACGAATGTGAACATCCCCGGCAAAGGCGTTCATAACATTGTCATCGTCGCCACTGTTAATGATACGGTTTACGCCTTCGATGCCGACGATGCTTCCGTCACTGCTCCTTACTGGACCAATAGTTTTCTGGGGCCAAACATTGTCGCTCCACGTAATACTGACATGACCGGTGCCTGCGGCGGCAACTATCGGGACTTCAGCGGGAACATGGGTATTGTGAGCACTCCAGTCATTGATCCCGCCACTGGCACCATCTATTTAGTCGCACGCACAAAGGAAAATGGTTCCACCTATGTCCAACGCCTTCACGCCTTGAATATCACCACAGGCCTGGATCGGCCCAACAGCCCGGTGGTAATCACGGCAAGCTACCCGGGAACCGGCGATGGCAGTGTCGGCGGAATGATCACGTTCGATCCGCAAAGGCAAAATCAACGTTCAGGACTCGCACTTATAAATGGCATCGTTTACATCGGCTGGGCTTCCCATTGCGATTGGGGCCCGTACCACGGTTGGTTTATTGGCTACGATGCTGCCACCCTGCAACGCTCGGTAGTATACAACACAACACCGAACGGCACCGATGGCGGTATCTGGCAGAGCGGCCAGGCTCCTTCTGCCGATGCGAACGGCAACATCTATCTCTCCATTGCAAACGGAACCGTCGGTGTCAGCGGCAATCCGCGCAGCCTGGTGAACCGTGGGGAAAGCTTCCTGAAGCTCACCCGCAACGGCACAAACTTCACCATCGCCAGTTGGTTCACGCCTTACAACTATCAGGCTCTGGAAAATGGCGACATCGACCTCGGCTCTGCCGGTCTGTTGCTCATACCCGGCACAACCCTCGCCTGCTCCGGCGGCAAGCAGGGTGTTTTCTATCTGGTGGATCGCGATAATATGGGCGGCCTGAGCGGTTCCTCGACTGCAGACACGAACATCATTCAGAGTTTCGCGGTCTCCACCGATCATATCCACGGCAGCCCCGTCTGGTGGGATGGCCCAAACGGTTCCTTCTGCTATATCTGGCCTTCTTCTGTGCGTTTGCAGCAATACAAATTCGATCGCACGCTCAGCCGCTTTAACACGCCTGCGTATGCCCAAAGCCCAACAGCGGCTCCCAATGGCCAAACTGGCGGCATGCTTTCCATCTCTGCCAATGGCACCAACGCCGGAACAGGCATCCTCTGGGCCTATCATCAACTGAGCGGTGATGCCAACCAGGCCGTCCGCCCCGGCATCCTGCACGCCTACGATGCGCAAAATGTCACCAACGAACTCTGGAATTCCGAGCAGGTCAGCGCTCGCGATTCCGTCGGCAATTATGGCAAGTTTACTCCTCCCACTGTCGTTAACGGCAAAGTCTATCTCTCGACCTTCTCCGGTCGGCTCAATGTTTACGGCCTCAGCACCTTTGTTGTCCCGCCCATAATTGCTCCCAACGGCGGGCTGTTCACCAATTCTGTCGCCGTGACCATCTCTGACGCCACACCTGGCGCGGTCATCTACTACACGCTCGATGGCACCAAGCCCACCACCAATTCGACTCTTTACACTGGCCCATTCGTTGTGACAAACACAGCGGCGGTCACTGCCCAGGCGTTCAAGCCCGGTTCCACGGATAGCGGTGCCACCGTCGCTACCTTCATAAACAGTTCATCCGTTGGAACTGGAATCGGCCTGCGCGGCGCTTATTATTCCAACCAGTTGATGACCTTCAACGGCTCTCCTAGCCTGGTACGCACCGATGCTACAGTAAATTTCCTTTGGAACAATGGTGCGCCTGATCCCAAAGTCAGCAGCGATCACTTCACCGCGCGCTGGACTGGTTCCGTCCAGCCTCAGTTCAGCGAAAATTATACTTTCTATACCACGACGGATGATGGAGTTCGCCTCTGGGTGAACGGTCAACTGCTCATCGACCATTGGGTGGATCAGGGTGCCACAGAATGGAGTGGCTTAATTACGCTCGCCGCTCAACAAAAATATAATATCCAGATGGATTATTATGAAAATGGAGGCGGAGCTCAAGCCAGCTTGTCCTGGAGCAGTCCCTCCACCGCCAAAACTATCATTCCGCAGACGCAGCTTTACCCGGTCTCCAATCAACCACCTGTGGTCAGCATTTCCAGTCCTACGAATAATTCCTCATTCCCAGGCATCGCCAGCGTCACGATTACGGCTCAGGCCACCGACGATGATAATTCAGTCTCGAGAGTCGATTTTTATTCCAGCAACTCCCTTTTAGGCAGCGTAAGTAATGCTCCCTATAGCCTCACTGTGCCAGGATTCGCTGCCGGAAGCTATTCACTGACCGCTGTCGCCTATGACGGTGCGGGATATAGCGGAACCTCCGCGCCCGTGAACATCACTGTGACAGCCGGCAGCGGCCAGCCTTACGGCATGACCACCCGCGCCCAAGTCACACCTTTCCTGAACATGCCGAGCACCATCAATGGCTCCTTGCCACCCACACTCTCACAAACCGGTGTCTTTACCAACACGGCAACCATGGCTCCATTTGGAGGATTGATCCCCTACAATGTGAATGTCCCCCTCTGGTCCGATGCCGCGCTTAAAACTCGCTGGCTTGCTGTGCCGAACACCGGCGCACCTTACACCACCAACGAACAAATCGGTTTTGCCCCAACCGGCGAATGGACATTCCCCAGTGGCACCATCTTCGTCAAACATTTCGAACTGGCCACGGATGAAACCAATCCCAACACGAAACGACGACTCGAAACACGCCTCATTGTGCGCGATAACAACGGCGGCGTTTACGGCGTGACCTATAAATGGCGCCCGGACAATAGCGATGCTGATCTGCTCACCAACAGCCTCAACGAAGACATTGTCATCACTACTGCCAGCGGATCGCGCACGCAAACCTGGTACTATCCCAGCCCAGCTGATTGCCTGACCTGTCACACGCCTGCGGCCAACTACGTTCTGGGCGTCAAGACCCGCCAACTCAACGGCAACTTCACCTATGCAACAACCGGCCAAACAGACAACCAACTCCGGACTCTGAATCGCCTGGGACTTTTCTACCCAGCCATCAATGAGTCCAACATTGCCACCTATACGCAGTTGGCCGCGCTTACAAATCAAAGCGCCCCGCTCGTCGACCGTGCCCGTTCCTACCTCGACGCCAATTGCGCTTCGTGTCACCGCCCTGGCGGCAGCGGCATCACCTTCGATGCGCGCTATGACACTTCGTTGGGCAATCAGAACATTATTAACGGCATCCTTGCCAAAGGTAATCTTGGATATGACAACGCCCGCGTGGTGGTCCCGAAAGATATCTGGCGCTCCGTGCTTTACGGTCGGATGAACAGCATTGATTCCGCCGTCAAAATGCCGCCGCTGGCCAGGAATCTCGTCGACACCAACGCACTGACGGTGTTGGCCGGCTGGATCAACAGTCTGCCGGGTACGCCCGCCTTGTCACCACCCACCATCACTCCAACTGGCGGCACATTCCTGGGGTCCGTGAGTGTCACCCTGCAGCATCCTGACCCGAATGCTGCGATTCACTACACCTTGGATGGCACTCTGCCGACCAGCAGTTCACTGCTTTACTCCGGGCCACTGACCTTGACCAACAGCCTCACGGTGAACGCGAACGCATTTGAAACTGGTTTCACTAACAGTGTCGCTGCCAGTGGTATATTCACCATTTTCCCCAACGTGTTGTTCACTGCTCCCGGTGCTTTCTCCAATGGAGCATTTCAGGTCCAACTCTCGGGTCAGACAGGAAAGGGCTACATCCTTCAGGCAACAACCAATTTCGCTGACTGGATTTCTCTGAGCACCAACACTCCAGTTTCCAGTCCGTTCTATCTGATCGATCCAGGTGCCTCAAACCATCAGTATCGCTTTTATCGCGCTGTCCAACAGCCTTAAAATCACAGGAACCGGTTCCAGTTTACACAACGCACAAGCAATGAGTGGCGGGACCATTGCTTCTGCCGTCTCAAATAAATGGTTTGATCAATCGTGAGCGATTGCTGCAAAGGTATGAATGTAAAACAGCTTTAACCTGGAGTTCCACGGAAGGCCGAGATCAAGTCTTGCCCCTTTCAGGAGCTGGAATCCTTGCTCGATCCCAGCCGTTGATTAGTCAATTAGTCATTTTGTTTTACCGTCCACATCCCTTTGGGGTTGGCCAAAGTCCCGGAACCAACCGTCTGTTCGAGCTTCAAAGCTTGGACATGCCCATCATGGAACAGATAATTGAATCGCTTGCTGTGAATGCCGTACTCATCATTTCCGTAGTTATGGCTCCCGGGAGAGGGATCAGTCTGGTACAGATCTCCGCTGCCTAGGGGGCCGATCGAAATGCAAGGCCAGATATTGCCGACTACATTCTGAAAATTCGGTTGTTCCACCAACAAGATCGTTCCGCTTGGATCTGACACTACTGTCGTCTTATACCCTTTCGCCTCCCAATCTGGAAGGCCACCGGCCCCGCCGCCATCCTGCCAATAAATACCCACGCCATGACTAATCGGTGGCAAAGGATAACTCTGCTTTTTAGTATCGACTTGATATTCCGTGCTCCAATTGCCTCCAACACTGTTCATGGCATAGGTTCTGCGCTGACCGTAGTTCGCCCATGCAGCCATGATTGCAACTCGGTCGCCGGGACATTTCTCGACCTTTGGGCACGCGTCGATGCTCGTAAGCCCGCTAATCAGATCTGCGTCCGATGCATTTCCACCGATATATCGATGGATCCAGCTGTCCCACGCCAGCTGACCGGAACTGGTTCCATATCCCGCAGGTGGAAACATATCCTCATGATCAGTGGCAAACAGGTTAAAGCCAACTCCCAACTGCTTCATCTGGGACGTACATTGAATTCGCCAGGCTTTGGCTCTGGCGGAAGCGAGCGCCGGAAGGAGCAACGACGCCAGGATGGCAATAATCGCAATAACGACTAAAAGCTCAATTAAAGTAAACCCCTGCCGTCCCCTGCCCAGTATATAAGCTCGCGTTGCTCTTGCGTGGATCGTGAATAGAATCTTTTTCATATGCCTAAACTTCATTTAGCGTTCACCAAAGCAATTTTCCCTCCCTGAATCGCATATTTCTTTCCCGCAGGCGGCGTTGGAGCTTGCAACTGAGCCTTTTCAGCAAATTCTTCAAAACTCTTCGGAGCGCTTCTGGTGCGAACTACATATTTACGCAGTTCCAGGGAGAGTTGGCCCAGGGTGGCATTGACATCGCCGTTTTCGGGAGCGTTAACCGTCACAGGCGCCGCAGGAAGCGGATTTGGCCCTCTCGCTGAAGTTCCCTCCTGAGGCGCTGAAGCCGGCTGATCTTGCGTAACTGCTTGAGGACTGGGTACCGCCTCATGCTTCTTGCAAGCGGTCAATGCAGTTGCCAGCAAGGCCAATAAAATCACACGGGTCATGCAACTTACTTACTGCAATTCCGTTGCAACCGGCAAGTGGAACTAGTGTTTATTGACGTCATCAAAATTGATGACGCAGGCCGTCAAATTTTGATTAGGACGAAGAAGGATGGAGTGAATCGAAAACTTGCCTTTGCCCGCTTACTCCCTGGCAGCGGCATAAATTGCGAACGACTGGTTGGTTGCGGCAAACTCCAGAACCTTTTGGTTCCTTTCCGTATGCCCAGATTCCATTTCCATTCGACATCAAACGGGCGGAGCCACATCTTCGACGAGCTTGGATTCCAGTTTTTGATTGGGACGCGCAGTCCACAACCTATTCACCACCCAAACCAGGATCGCGGAGCTCATCGCAAACACTAGAGCGAGCATTAACGCAACTCCGTTTCGCCCGTAAAAATAGTTACCCGTGGCAAACAATCCGGACCAGATCACGGTGCAGCCAGCCACCCACCCCAAAAGTGACATTGGAATGTTTTCTCCAGTCGCTTCCGCCTCACTCTCGCTGACGCCCGCCTTAAGGCGGATATGTTTCCACCCCGGGCCGAACGGCCTGACGCGCTTATAAAATGCAATCAACGTCTCTTCATCCGTTTGCGGGGCCAGGTAGGCCGCCGCAACCCAGCACACCGTGGTTATTGCAATCGTTGTCAACAACGCTGTGTGTGCGCTAAACACAGTGCCATAGAGCTTTAAAACCAAAAGAACAACTGAGACAAGGAACGAACTAACCATAGCCACCACTTCGCACCAGGCATTGATCCTCCACCAGAACCACCTCAGCAGATACAGCAGGCCGGTTCCAGCACCAACCTGCAAAATAATGTCAAATGCATCCTTGGCCGTATCCAAAGCAAAAGTGAGCACGGCCGCAGAAGCAAACAACCCGACTGTGGCCAATCGCCCCACCCACACGTAATGCTTTTCGCTGGCATTAGTGACAATGAACCTCCGGTAAAAATCGTGCACCAGATAGGATGCGCCCCAATTCAAATGCGTCAGGATGGTGGAAGAGTTTGCTGCAATAAGCCCCCCCACCATCAGGCCGATAAAACCCACCGGCAAAAACTTGAGCATCGCCGGGTAGGCAATGTCGTGGCCCAGCAATTTGGGATCAAGGTTGGGAAAGGCCTTCTGGATATCCGATAGCTCCGGATAGACCAGCAGTGAACACAAGGCCACCAAAATCCATGGCCACGGACGCAACACATAGTGGGCAACGTTGAAGAAAAGCACGGCCCCCAGCGAATCCTTCTCGGACTTTGATGCCAGCATTCGTTGTGCAATATAACTGCCTCCACCTGGCTCTGCGCCCGGATACCAAACCGCCCACCATTGCACCGCTATCGGCATGATGAAGACCGCCATCGCCAGATCCCAATTGTTTGTAAAGTCCGGTAGAATGTTGAGGTAACGCACTCCATCCGGTCCGGTTTTTTCTGAAACTTTTGTAATCAGCTCATGCATGCCTCCCACATGTTTGACGGCAAAATACGCAGCGGCAACCACCGCTGTCATCTTGACAAAAAATTGAATCATATCGATGACCAGCACACCCCAAAGACCGGAGTGCGCTGCAAAGACCACGTTCAACACGCCACAAATCAACAGCGTCTCCCACCGCGGCAAGCCAAACAAAATGCCGGCAATTTTGCACGCCGCGAGATTCACCGTCGCCATGATCATGCAATTGAAGAAAAACCCGAGATAAACCGAGCGAAATCCCCGCACGCAGCTTGCCGCTTTGCCGGAGTAACGAATCTCATAAAACTCCAGGTCCGTCATCACCCCCGAGCGACGCCACAATCGGGCGTAAAAAAATACCGTCGCCATTCCCGTCAGCGCGAATGCCCACCAGCACCAGTTCCCGGCCACTCCCTGCCGGCGCACGATATCTGTAACCAAATTCGGTGTATCGCTGCTGAAAGTAGTGGCCACCATCGATAACCCCGCCAACCACCAGGGCACGGAACGCCCGGATGCAAAAAACTCAGAAGTGCTCTTGCCCGCACGTTTGCCGAAAAACAAGGCAGGTAGAAAACAGATCGCCAGCGTGAGCAGAATAATAACCCAATCAATAAAATGTAGAGTCATAGCCGATTCAAATCGTTGCCGCCCTTCGTAAGGATCTCAGGATTGCCATTCGCCGCAAACATGTCCGGCATGCAAAGTATGAGCTTCTGGGGGGCCGTGTATCTAAGCTCGTACTTATCAGACGATGATACCCAAGGTCAAACCTTCATGCTCAATAACAGCAATCATAAGGATTCGAACCCAGGTTATGCTCCGTAAGCCTTGTTACCCCTCCTTACTCAACGAATCAAAAGCCGTTCACGGTTGACGAGGCACATCCGAACGCCTAAAGTCGCTCTCCTTGAGAGCACAAACCCAACTTATCGGTCCATTGAACTTCTTTAAGCCTCAGGTTTTCTAAGGAAATTATGCCTATCTCGGATCTTCTTGATAACTTCGCCGGATTCACCGTGCGTGATTTTGATCCCAAATCCGGTCTGCAGGATACCACGAACACCATTTATCGTATCCGCCAAGACCCGGAATCGACTCCACCGCCAAAGCAGTCCAAAGGAATTCTCGGCGGAATTTTTGGCAAAAATCAGCCTGCACCATCCCCCTCAACCACTCCCTGGGAAGCGCTGCTCGCCGATCCGAAATGCAGTGAGCTTAAGGGCATTGTTTACGGTTATTGGTTTAAAGATTTTGACATGGAGAAAACCTCCGAGGACGTCATTGTCAACCTCGCCATGGGAGCAACCGCACTGCCGAACGTTCAAGCGCTTTTCATCGGGGATATAACCTATGAGGAGTGTGAAATTTCCTGGCTCCACCAGGCGGATGTAACCCCTCTGTTTAGGGCTTATCCTCGATTGCAACACTTGGGCGTGCGCGGTAGCGACGGACTCAAAATTGGCCCGGCAAAACACAGCGAACTAAAATCGCTGATTATCCAATGCGGAGGACTGCCCGCAGCAACTCTTCGTGAGGTCTTCCAATCTGAATTCCCTGCACTCGAACATCTGGAACTTTGGCTGGGCGAGGAGAACTACGGAGGCGATGCGACCGTGGCTGATCTCGAACCAATCCTTTCCGGCAGATTGTTTCCCAACCTTCGTTATCTTGGGCTGCGCGATAGTGCAATGGCTGATCAGGTGGCATCCGCAGTAGCGAACGCCCCCATTGTCCAACGAATTGAAACTCTCGATTTATCCATGGGAAACTTGTCCAATGAAGGTGCCGATGCATTGCTCGCTTCCCCTACCCTGAAACGGCTCAAAAAGCTGGATCTCCACCACCATTTTATTTCTCCAGATAGAGTTGCCAAACTTCAGCAACTTGGCCCCCAAGTGGACATCAGCGACATACAGGAGGCGCATAAGTATGGTGAGGAAACTTACCGCTATATCGAAGTCGGAGAATAACTAAAGTGAAAGCGACTGCTCCAGCACAGCGCTTTATCATTCTCGGCAACCTTGAGAATCGCCGGGTTCAATTCTTTCAGCAGGCATTGGCTCGACTCGATTTTCCAGCAGCAACACTGATCTCGTGGATTGATTTTCTCACCGGACGGGTTCATCTCTCGGAAATTGTCGAACCAGACGCCATATTGCGCATCGAATCGCCAGGGGAAAACTTTAAAGTTGAAAAGCGATTGCTGGCGCTCGGTGCCGATGCAGGGGAAGTGGAGGGGAACTCGACGCTGCTCTCCAAATCTGAAGTCGAATCCTTAACTCTCGATCCAGGTCTCATCCGCCATTCACGCCAATGGTATCTGGGATTTCGGGCTGCGTTGCAAAGCATTGAAACGCAGCTTGCCACCTGCCCTCCGCACCAAGTCATGAACGCACCGGCAGACATTGCGATCATGTTCGACAAACGCCGGTGCCACACTCATCTTTTCGAAAACGATGTCCCGGTTCCGTGCGCCCTCCCCCCAGTACATAACTTCGAGCAATTGTTGCACGCTATGCGTGAAGCCGGCCTTCCACGCGTCTTTATAAAGCCAGCTCACGGCTCCAGTGCCTCAGGCGTCGTTGCTCTGGCCACCAATCGAAATCAAATAGTCGCTTATACTTCCGTGGAGATGGTTCGCAACGAAGGTAATCTGCGCCTCTACAATTCCATTAAAATAAAACGCTACGATTCTATTGCGGAAGTTGCGCCACTGGTGGACGCACTTTGCCATCAGCGTGTGCACGTTGAGCAATGGCTGCCCAAAGCGGGCCTTAATGGACAGGCTTGCGACCTCCGTGTCGTCGTGGTCGATGGCTCGGCCAGCCACGTTGTGGTGCGCTGCAGTCACAGCCCAATGACCAATCTTCACCTCGGCAATAGTCGAGGCAACCTCGAGACTCTGAGAAAACGTATAAACCCTGAGCACTGGCGTTCCGCCCTGCAATCTTGTGAACGTGCTCTGGCTGCCTTTCCCCACAGTCACTATGCGGGAGTGGATCTGTTAATCTCCAACAACTTTAAGCATCACGCCGTGCTCGAAATGAATGCTTTTGGCGACCTGCTGCCCAATATTCTCCATGACGGTCACGATACCTACGAACGGGAAATAATAACCTTCACCCGGCAAGCTCAACCCGCCTTCGCATGAACCTCTCCTTCATCTTCTTTGACCTGGACAATACCCTCCTTGACCGCGATGCCGCCTGGAGGATCTATTGGTCACAATTCATCCAACAAAACCCTGCAATTTTTAATCCGCACTCGCAGTCGGCCCTGGAGCAGATTATTATCGAAGACCAACATGGCTGGCGCGATCGCGCTGCTTTTTTCTCATGGCTTACCCAATCGTTTCCCAAACTGGACCAACCACCGATGGCACTCTGGGAACAATGCCGCCAACAACTCGGAAAACTCTCAGTTCCTTATCCCGGCGTGCGTGAATTGCTTATCTGCCTAAAGAAAACCTACCCTCTGACACTGGTGTCAAACGGTTCCAGCACGGTTCAAAGGATGAAACTGCTCCACTCGGGACTGGCGGTTTTTTTCGACCACATCTTCATTTCCGGCGAGGTTGGCGTGGATAAACCCGACCCGGGAATTTTTAAGGCCGCCCTGAAGGAGTCGAACTATGCTCCTGAAAACATCCTCTTTGTCGGTGACGATCCGGTGAGAGATGTGTTTGGAGCCGGTAGTCTCGGACTGCAGACCTGTTGGATCTCGCATGGCAATAGCTGGACAGCCAATCAGTCAAAGCCGGATTTCATCCTGCGCGAAGTAACAGAGCTTCCTGCACTACTGCAAAGGAACTCATCAAACCATATAAAACTATGCAGAACATAAATGAACTCATAGGTAAGCATGACATCCTTTTCGTAACTCTCGATACGTTGCGTTATGATGTCGCGCAGGAATGTTGGGCAAAAGGCCGCACCCCTAACCTTGCCTCTGTTCTGCCCACAACCGGCTGGGAGAAACGTCACTCTCCCGCCACTTTCACCTATGCCGCCCACCATGCCTTCTTCGCCGGATTCCTCCCCACTCCGGAAGCCCCTGGCCGGCATCCCCGGCTTTTTGCAACCCGCTTTGCAGGCAGCGAAACAACCACGGAATCCACCTGCGTATTGGATGCACCTGATATTGTGACCGGCCTGGCAGAACACGATTATCACACCGTCTGCATCGGCGGTGTGGGTTTCTTCAACAAATTAAACCCATTGGGACGCGTCCTTCCGTGCCTGTTCGAGGAGAGTCATTGGAGCGAGGAACTCGGCGTCACCAATCAGCAGTCCACTGCCAATCAAGTTGTCGTGGCTCAAAGAATTCTGGAAGCTTTACCTGCCCATCAACGGGTTTTCTTATTTCTCAATATCTCGGCAATTCACCAGCCGAATCGCTTCTATCTCGATGGTGCAGTCAAGGACTCGCTGCTTTCTCACACCGCTGCCTTGGAGTATGTAGACGCCCATCTTGGCTCCCTTTTTCGCATCATGCAAAAGCGAGCTCCCATCCTTGGTATAATTTGTTCTGACCACGGTACCGCTTATGGTGAAGACAATTACCACGGCCATAGACTTGCTCATCCTGTTGTTTGGGAAGTGCCTTACGCCGATTTCGTTTTACCGAAGGTGAACCCGCTCGGGCATCATGAGCACTGAAACTCAAAGCCTGCTTGAATCGATGTTGCGGGGACCTGCCTACGAGGCTTACACCTACGCGTACCCACATAAAACAGCCTATCGTTCCCTCGCTGAACAGATTCCATTGCGAACACTCTGGGAGACACAGCAGTGCAACGCGCTTTTCCTCTACGTACATGTGCCGTTCTGTGAAATGCGTTGTGGTTTTTGTAACCTCTTTACGACCACAAATCCCAACCAAACCTTGATTGATGGCTACCTCGCTGCCCTGCAGCGGCAAGCCTCCGTGGTCCGGGATGCACTTCATAATCCGGCATTCGCACGTCTTGCCTTTGGCGGCGGAACACCTACCTTCCTCGAACCAGCGGAACTCGAAATCCTTTTTGCTGTCGTCGAAGAGATCATGGGAGCCGATTCAAGGAGTTTGCCCTTCTCGGTTGAAACGTCTCCAGCTACCGCCACTTGTGAACGGCTCAACTTGCTCCACGACCATGGCGTCGACCGGATCAGCATTGGCATCCAAAGCTTTCTCGAACACGAAGTTGCCGCCGTCGGACGGTCGCAAAAACGTCAGGAGGTCGAAACAGCACTCCAGAACATCCGTTCTCTAAACTTTCCTACTCTAAATATCGATCTTATCTATGGCCTCCCGGGCCAGACCATGGATAGCTGGATGGAGTCCCTTTCCTCCGCACTGCAATATCGCCCGGAAGAACTCTTTCTCTACCCTCTTTATGTGCGTCCCCTCACCGGCCTCGGCCGCAAGGACCGCCATTGGGAGGATTTGCGATTGCAAATGTATCGTGAAGCAAGATCCCGGTTGCTGGCCAACGGCTACACTCAAATCTCCATGCGCATGTTCCGTGCGGAACACGCTCCCACTGCTGAAGGACCGGCTTACTGTGCCCAGGAAGATGGCATGATCGGCCTCGGTTGCGGCGCGCGCTCCTACACCCGCAATTTGCATTACGCCATGCCGTATGCCGTGGATTCCATCAACGTTCGCAACCTCATCCAGAGCTTCAACCAGACAACGGAAGATCAATTTGCACATGCTGATTACGGCTTCATCCTCGACGATTCTGAACAGAAACGCCGCTACGTTGCGCAAACACTTTTGCTCGCTTCCGGACTGCCCTTAGACTTTTATCAAAAGCGGTTTGGCACTTCTGTTTTTGAGGACTTGCCTGAACTTTGTGAACTGGAAGTCCTGGGTTTTGCCGTGCGTGAATCTCAGTTGCTCCGGCTCACCACTGAAGGGATGGAACGCTCAGATGTAATCGGCCCCTGGCTCTATTCTCCACAGGTCGTGGAATTAATGCGCAACTGCAAACTGGAATGAACCTGTCGATCCTGTATCGTGGCCCCCTTTCGAGTTGCAACTATGGTTGCGACTACTGTCCTTTTGCCAAGCGCCAGGAGACTGCCGCGCAACTGGCGATTGACGAAAAGGCACTTACTCGCTTTGTGAGTTGGGTTTCCTCCCGCTCCGGTGATCGCATTTCCATTCTCTTCACTCCTTGGGGCGAGGCTCTCATTCGCCGCTGGTATCAACGCGCCTTTGTCGAACTCAGCCACCTGCCGCACGTGAAGAAAATAGCCATTCAAACGAATCTTTCCTGCCGTTTGGATTGGATCGAGGATTGCAACAAATCTCGAATTGCCTTGTGGACCACCTTCCATCCTTCTGAAATCACACGCAAACGGTTCGTGGCTCAATGTCATAAACTGGACCAAAGAGGTGTGCGTTACAGCGTCGGTGTCGTTGGGCTGAAGGAGCACGCATCGGAGATCGATGAACTCCGTCGTGAACTGGCCCCCAACGTTTATCTCTGGATTAATGCCTATAAGCGTGTCCCCGATTATTATACGCCCGAACTTATCAAACGGTTCACCAGCATTGATCCGCTATTTCCTGTTAATAATACCCGCCATCCGAGCGCAGGACTGGAATGCCATGCGGGCGAGAGTGTGATTTCGGTGGATGGTGAAGGTGTCATTCGCCGTTGTCATTTTATACGCGATCCGATCGGTAATATCTACGAGCCAGGCTTTGAAAAAGTCCTGCTTCCCCGCACATGCCCCCAGCCATCCTGTGGCTGTCACATTGGCTATGTGCACATGAATAAGCTCAACCTTTATGACGTATTTGGCGACGGCGTTCTGGAGCGCGTCCCCGAAGATTGGCAAACGCTTCGACAATAAAAACGCGGAGGCAAAAGCCCCCGCGTGATTCCCAACAGCTTTTCAACTTCGAAAGTTACTTCACCCTGACTTCCTTCGGATCAAGCATCTTGCGATAGGTGGCCATAGCCAGCAGCGGCCATGTATTACGGTAGATGTCGTATTTCAAATAATAAACGCGCGGGAATCCAGTGCCGGTGGTCTCCAGCTCTGTCCAGGAGCCATCTTCGTTTTGATTCTCAATCAAATATTGAATTCCACGCACCAGACTTGGCCGTTTGGGATCGCCAAAAGTGCAAAGCGCCATGACTGCCCATGCGGTTTGCGAAGCCGTGCTTGGTCCTTGCCCCTTGAACACGGGATCATCGTAGGTGTTGCAACGCTCACCCCAGCCGCCATCCGGCAATTGCACGCTCTCCAACCAGTCTCGAGCTTTCAAGAGCCACGGTTGATTCATATCCATCTTTAACGCCCACAAACCACGCAACGTTTGCCAGGTGCCGTAGATGTAATTCACGCCCCAACGCCCGTACCACGAACCATCAGTTTCTTGATGCTCACGCAAATACTCCACCGCTTCCTGCACCTGCGGATGATCGAGCGCATAACCTTCGAATCCCAACAACTCCAGCACACGCGCCGTTATGTCCGCACACTCTGGATCGAGCATTGCGTTGTGATCTGCGAACGGCACTTTTTCCAAAATATTTTTGGTGCAATCCTTGTCGTAGGCCGCCCAGCCGCCATCGCGACATTGGAAGGCCAGCAGCCATTTCAATCCGCGTTGAAAAGCTTCGTCGCGACGCCGCGGATGGTCCGTCGGAATCAACCTGAGTGCGAGCAACACCATGGCTGTATCGTCCAGGTCGGGATTCCATTTGTTATTGAACTGGAATACCCAACCGCTCGGTTCGACATCGACCGGATTTTTGTGATGCCAGTCGGCTTTGAAACGAACTTCACGATTCACCAGCCAATCACCCGCCTTTTTCAAACGCGGGTGTTCGGCGGGAACCCCCGATTCGCGCAGGCACATTGCGGCAATGGCCGTGTCCCAACCAGGCGACAAACAGGGTTCAATACGGACCGTGTCCTTGGTTTCATGTTCCAATTTCTTTAACTCACGCTCGGCCCGCAACACTTCGGGATGATCATCCGGATAGCCAAGCGACTTCAAAGCAATCAGTGAGTTAAGCATTGCCGGGAAAATGGCTGCCAAGCCATCCGAACCTTCGAAGCGTTCGAGCATCCATTGCTCGCATTTCTTCAACGCCAACCGACGAAACGGATGAATTCCTGCATTCACCCACAGTTCTGCGAACTTATGCAACTGATCCAATCCCAGGAAAAAATTTCTCCAGGTGAATGACTGAGGATCCTTTGGCAACGCCAGATCGCGTTCATGAAACCCTTCCAGGAAGAGCTCGCTTAAATCAACCTTCACCGGCCGTGTCGGCTTGTAATGGTTAATGATGGCAAGCGGGACAATCATGGCGCGACTCCAGTTGCTCATGTCCCAAATGTTCACGTGAAACCATTTGCCCAGCAGCAATACTTCGCAAGGAATGGTCGGAACATACTTCCACGGCCATAACCCGAGGAGCGCCAGATAAAGTTTCGAAAAGGTATTCATGCGTGGAACACCTCCCAGGGTCAATGCCACCTGACGCGCCTTCAGCATGCGCGGATCGGTAATCGGTATGCCCGCCAGCTTCAAGGCGAGGTATGCCTTGATGGTCGCATTCACTTCGGGCGGTCCATTCTGATAAATGTTCCAACCGCCTTCCGGCAGTTGCATGGAAAGGATGTGATTTACCGCTTTCCGCTGCCATTCCGGGTCCACCTTGCCGTTCCAGTGATGATAAGCAATCGTGTCCGAAACGATTGTGGAATCAACCATCAGCTCGCCCACCCAATAGCCTTCCGGTTTCTGCTCGCAGAGCAAAAAACTTTGGGATCTGGTGATTGCCGCATTCAGTTCGTCTTTCTCCAAACCTACGGCTGGCTTTATTGTTACTTCTTCTGATTTCATCGTTTGACTGAAAACTCTTCTGATTAAGGTTTCCCGCTAACCTCTGGCCGAATCGGCCATCGTTAAAAGCTGATCTATTACTCCGCTTCTCTCGCCACCCGAGAAGGGTGAGCAACCCATTATTTCCGTGGTGCACAGGCCGCTCGCGGCCATCAGGAGCACGGCCGCCGTTTCAAAATCAATCCCGGCATCCTGTAATTCAGCAAACACCTGTCGATAATGCTTCTTCACCGGGATCATTAATTTCGGCTCGTTGGCCGATGCCGCCAGCAATGCGTTCGTTACGCAGCGATATCTTGGATCTAGAGTCACGGCTGCTTTGATTTGCGCCTTCAATTTTCCAATCGCGGTATTGGGAAAATCGTTTACCGCCCTCAAATAGCTCTCCTTCCAAAAGGTGACCAGGCGAACTATCATTCCTTCCAACAGCGATTCTTTGGTTGGAAAATTATACATCAATCCCCCCTTGCTGACGCCAGCCTTTCTTGCCACCGCGTCAAGGGTCAGATGACCTGCGCCGACCTCCATTACCAGTTCTTCGGCGGCATGCAGTATCTTCTCTCGCGAATTGGAATACTCTCTCATCCGTAAACCGACCGGACGGTATACCATGAGTTTTTCCCTGTCAACGTCGTGTTGGTTGGGTCAGTTTCACTAGTCCGCTTGACTCGCGTCTCTTGTGATCTACCTTCATTTGTGAGGACTGGTTTCCCACAATAGAGGTGCAGGTGCGTACTCCACTTTGCGCCCGGCAGTTATTGGATGTGATTATCAACGAACTAAGGAGAAAAATCTATGGCCGGAAAGAAACTGAATGGAATACGCGTTGCCGTCCTGGCAGCCGATGGAGTTGAACAGATTGAATTAACCTCTCCCGTAAAACACCTGGAAAAACACGGTGCCCAAATAGAGGTCATTTCATTGCATCCGGGAAAAATCAAAGGCATGAACCTTCTCCTTCCCGGCAAGAACATTAAGGTTAATCGCACCATTTTCAGGGCCAACCCCGACAACTACGATGCGTTGCTGATACCTGGTGGTCACATAAACCCGGACTTTTTGCGCCAGAGTGACAGTGTCCTGCAGTTTGTGCGGGAATTTGACGCTGCCAACAAACCCATCGCCGTCATCTGTCACGGACCATGGGTCCTGGTTTCTGCAGGCGTGGTTAAAAACCGCACGCTTACTTCCTGGCCCGGTATTAAGGACGATGTTATCAACGCGGGCGGCAATTGGGTTAATAATGCCGCTGTGCGTGACGGCAATTGGATTTCCAGCCGGTCTCCCTTGGACTTGATCCAGTTCAATCGTGAGATGATCTCCCTGTTTGCCGAGCACAAGGCGTCCATCAAAACTTCACGCAGGGGCCGCCTGCTGCCAACTTTGGGCTGGCTCACTGCTGGCGCTGCGGTTGCCGCCGCCATCTATGGCAGTAATGTTTTTGAATCCAGGGAAGGGGTGGAAATGGAAGAGGAAGAGGAACCGGTTGGAACTCCGGTCATTTAGTTAGGATCGTAGTTAGGATCGCTTTTAGTTGAAACTGTTCTTGTCCTCTTCATAATGCGCGCATCCTTTATGCGCGCATTTCTTTTTTTCAGCTTTCTGGCCCTGTGTCTAACTTCGCCTGCTTTTGGTGCTGATGATTATCCGCCTGGCCCCGACTCCAAACCGCAGGACGGCGTTCCCAAGGGCGAAGTCACCAAATATACTTTCGCGCATAGCAAGATTTTCCCAGGCACCGTGCGTGATTATTGGGTGTACGTTCCAAAACAGTATGATGCTGCCAACCCGGCTTGCCTGATGGTTTTTCAGGATGGCATTCAGTATCAAGCCCCGGTCGTGTTCGACAACCTGATCGCAAAAAAGGAAATGCCCGTCACCATTGGTGTATTCATTATGCATGGCCGCGTCCTTGCCGATTCAACCAATGCCTTGGACCGATTCAATCGCAGCTACGAATACGATGGCCTGGGCGACAACTACGTCCGCTTTCTGATGGATGAACTGCTTCCGGCGGTCACAAAAAAATACAACATCAGCACCAATGGCAATGACCACGCCATTGCTGGCGCCAGCTCAGGAGCGATTTGTGCCTTTACCGCTGCCTGGGAACGCCCGCAGCAGTTCAGCCGCGTTTTCAGTTCCATCGGCACCTATGTGGGACTTCGGGGCGGGAACGAATACCCAACCTTGATCCGCAAGACGGAACCAAAACCCATTCGCATCTTTCTGCAGGACGGCTCCAACGACTTGAATATCTACGGCGGCAACTGGCATCTTGCCAATCTGGAAATGCTCTCCGCCCTGGAATTCTCAGGTTATGAAGTCAATCACATTTGGGGCGATGGCAGTCACAACGGCAAGCATGCCACAGCCATCTTTCCTGACGCCATGCGGTGGCTCTGGAAGGATTATCCTGCTGCCATCACTGCCGGCAAGGATTCCAAACAACCCCTGATGGACATTCTGATTCCAGGCGAGCAATGGCAATTGATTTGCTCCGGCTACAAATTCACTGAAGGTCCCGCCGCCAACATCAAAGGCGAAGTCTTTTTCACCGATATCCCCAACAATCGCATTCACAAAATTGGTCTCGATGGCAAAGTCTCTGTCTTTGCTGAGAACACCTTCGCTGCGAACGGGCTTATGTTTGGCCCGGACGGTAAGCTCTACGCCTGTCAGAACGGCAAAAAGCGCATCGTATCCTATGACGAAAATGCAAAGGAAACTGTCATTGCTGAGGACGCGGATTCAAACGACATCGCAGTCAACTCCAAAGGGGAAATCTACTTCACAGATCCACCCCATCACAAAGTCTGGTTTATCAATTCCAAGGGTGAGAAGCGTGTCGTTGATGAAGGTATTACGAAGCCGAATGGCGTTAGGTTCACACCGGACCAAAGTCTTTTGCTCGTTGCTGACACCGATGGTGAATTTGTTTACTCATTTCACATTCAGTCTGATGGTTCTTTGGTAGACAAACAAAAATATTTTTATTTGCACACACCCAACGGCACCTCACAAAGCGGTGCTGATGGCATGACGGTTGATACCCAGGGGCGGCTCTACGTCGCCACCGAAATGGGCGTGCAAGTTTGTGATCAAGCTGGCCGCGTCAACGGCATTATCTCAAAACCACAAAGAGCCTGGCTCTCCAATGTTGTCCTTGGTGGCAGCAACTTCGACGATCTCTACGTCACCTGCGGCGACAAGGTTTACAAGCGCAAAACCAAGGCAAAAGGTGTCTTGTCCTCTCAAACACCTATCAAACCGCCAACCCCGCATCTCTGATTCCAGCTTTTCTTTTCAATTCGGGTCCTGCACTCTTTCTACCATGAATAGGGAGAGTGCGGTTTTACCCTCATGTACCGTTGTAAATCAGGGAAGCGGTGCTTGGGCATTTGAAGAACATGCCCGGCACATGACACAAGTCTTATGGGTGGAGGTGTCTGATACGCCACGCGAGTTTAATTACCTTTTGTGCTGGGAAAAAACCTCTCCCCCTTCTGAAAAGCTTTTCATTCCTTTCGAATCCATCAGAGTTGCATCTGATAAGCGACTTCAGGCTGAACTCTTTTTGAAGCACAAAATCTCCACGCCAGAAACCCATCTCCTGAACACGCCGCAAGAGGTGAATGCTCTAGTCTCGCACTCGCCAAAGGAATGGGCTCTGAAATATCCGATTTCTTGCGGTGCCAGTGGTCATCGCCTCCTCAAACCCGCTGAAACGATTCCTGCGGACTGGCCGACTCCTTACATCGTCCAGGAATTTGTGCGCATGGAGAATCCTGAAGTTTACCGACTCTACGGAGTTGCTGGTGACATATTTGGATTCAACGTACGCAGGTTTCCTTCCGGCGTGAAACCATCACCATGGGTGGCTCATGCACGCGGCGCTCGGTACGTTCATTTAGATAAGCCTCCGTCAGAAGCCAAAGATCAAGCACATGCCACCCTTTCAGCCGCCGGGCTTTTGGAATCCTTCGGTTGCGTGGATTTGATTCAGCAGAATGGCAAATGGCTGGTCCTGGAAATTGGAACGGATGGTGTCTTCAATCATGTGGATCGTGACATCAACGATCCTGAAATTCTTGGGGAAATGGACCGAAGAATTGCCGAGGCTTTTTGGGCACATCTCCAACACAAACCTTGGGGTGGTTATGGTTGGAAACTGAAGGGGTCTTAGGCTTCTCTGCGTACCGCTTTGCCCACTTAGTATCCGCAATGCCCTCTGTTTTAACTCATCTTCGAATCTCTTTTAAATTCGGTTTGAATATCTTCTCGTGCTCCAGCTTCTGTTACTGCGTGAACAAATGTTTGATTTATTGTTTATTGGTAATCGTCACCGTATTCGGATTACGCCGGGTGTCACGAGCTGCAGAAACCAATACGGCTAACTTTCCATTATACCAAACCACCAGGCCAAACATCACCGATCTCACGATCATCTATTGCGGCATGAGTAACCGGCCAGCCTGGACCTTGGATGAACTTCAGCCATACGTCAGCTATGCTGATCGCACGACCGGCAAGGAAGAATGGCTGTTCGATGGCTTCTTGTTCCTGGAATTCAAGGATGGCCAGGGAGCCGAATTCGAGGAGGGATGGAAACAAAAGCCGGCTCACAAAGAGCAATGGCAATGGCTTCTAAATCGTTTTTTCGAACCCGGCCATGCGATTCCTGCCCTGGAAACAACCATCGGCAATACCGAGAAACGCATCGGCAAACCACTCCGCCCACGCCAGGTGGTCATCACACTTCCTGAACCAAATCATACGCAAACCGATTGGGGTGAAATCGCAGGTAAACAACTCAATTTCACGAATCCAACGGATCGTATCGCCGCCTGCGATTGGTATATTCAGGCCGCTCTTGAAAAATGGAAGCAGCTCGCCCCTGCGCATCTTGAGCTTGCCGGATTCTATTGGATCGCAGAAAGTGCACCCGACTCACGAAAGATCATCCTTCCCGAAATCGGCAATCACATCCGTTCCAACAAACTGAGCTTCTTCTGGATTCCTTACTGGCGCTCAACTCATTCCGGTGATTGGAAACAACTCGGCTTCGACGTCGCATACCAGCAGCCGAACTACTTCTTTCATCCCGAATTGCCTCTTAGCCGCTTGCAGGAGGCATGTGACTTTGCCCGTCAACACAGCATGGGCATGGAGCTGGAACTCGATGGTCGACTCATCACCGATCCGCAAAGATTCGGCTCACGCCTGCAGCCTTATCTGAATGCTTTTGAAACCAATGGAATCAAGAGTTCAGCCGCCATCGCCTACTACGAAGGTGGTGGTGCATTCATCAAGATTTCCAAGTCCGAAAAACCCGAACACCGTCAATTCTACGACCGCCTTGCCCGCTGGGTTCTGGATCGACAGGACCTGGCGGACAGGGCAGTTCGCAACAGCAAGCCAGCCTCAGGCGTAAACCAATAGATGAATGGCTTCCGGAAGATCGTTTGATACCTTCCGCACCACATCTCCCCGCAACATCTGCACGAGCCCTTTGCGTTCGGGCGCGCCAAGAATGAGATGGCTCGCTCCCATCGTGGCCGCGATATCAACGATTGTATCCGCCACGGAATCGCTTACGGCATAACAGGGAATTATTGGATGCCCTTCCGCCCGCGCGTTCGCCAGCGTAAAAATTTCGCGAGCCTCGTCATCGTCCTGCCACTTCCGTGTCTGGTCGAGCTCGCTCAACACTGGCAGTGCGCGCACGAAGAGCAGGTAAAGGGGCCGGTGCGTCTCCTTCGCCTCATTGATGGCAAAATCCAATGTCTTCCCCAATCCTCGAATGGCCGCCATGATGGGGACGCCAGTCGCTGTTTGCGATGGAGCAACGACCTCAGTTTTTGCAATCGGAGTGGGAATGATCGTGTTCGCAAAAGCTCCGCTTGTCTCCGCAGCCAGTTTCTTCCTCTGAATATGTTCGCTTGCTAGGCCGCGTAATATCAAACCTACCGCCAGCACTGTAACAGCAAATACCCGCGCACTCGGCTTGTCCGCAAAGAGCGAAATCTCGATCGCCACCATAATCAGGAACGTAACGAACATCAGCGTTCGTTCCCATTTGGCCAACCCAAGCTTCTTGTCTGTCGAACTGGCCCCGAGATTTGTCGCGATGGCTCCCACCACCCCGACAGCATAAAGATCCGCCAACCCGGCCATATCTTTGACCGCCAGGACAAGTATCGCCGGAATGACCGTCGCCACTATGATGCCGAGGTTTGGCACACCAAACTTATTCAGTTTTTGAAAAGAGGCTGGCAGCTCTCCATCGCGTGACATCAAGTAAGAAATGGCGATCAAATCCACAATGGCGGTATTCACGGCCGAGAGCAAAAGCAACCCAAACACAATGCTCACCACCACGCCGGCAACATGGCCAGCGGCCAGTCCAAATGGTCCGGTCACGAATACCTGCGCCATATAACGCAGCATGTAATCCCGCACCCCGGTCGCACCCGGAGCATCGACATCGTCCTTGTTGATCTGCAGCCCATGCAAAGCATGCATTGCCAAACCGAGCAGCGCGGTGAAGACACAAACCTCAATCATCACCCAGAGAATGGCCTTGCTCGAAGTTTTGGAAACGCACGGTTTCGCATCTGTGCTGCCTGGATTCAGTTTCATCACCCCCGTCGCATTGGCAATCGCTTCCACCCCGGACAACGCCAATACCACTCCGACAAAACCATTCCAGTTTTTCCAAAAGCCTCCTGATAGCGGTTGCAGGTTGTGCACCGCGGTTCCCAAATGTGGCAGACAAAAAATCCCCAACAGCACCACCACCACCAGCGTGGGAATCGAGATGAGAAAGGCCAGACCAGCAGTGTTCTTCGGTCCGAAGAAATTCAAACCGCCGATCAAGGCAATCGCAATCGCGGCAAAAATCTCCGGATGCGCGAAGCCCAGATATTGAAAGGCTGATAACGCACTGATGGCCGCTGTTACAATGTAATCAGCAATCAGCAGAAACGCTCCGACAATCGAAATGATTTCCGAACGATGCCGCACACTCGCATAAACTCCCCCGCCATCGGGATAGTGTTTGCAGATGGACATGTAATTCACCCCGACCAGGGCCGTAAGCAAACACATGGCGGCGATCAGCCAAAACGAACTGTAGCCAGCCACTGCAAACGCGAGACCAATCACGTATGCCTTGCTGGTTCCCCAGTCACCATAAAGAATAGCGGCCGCCCTCGGCGCATCCACATTGCGGGGACGCCGTGTATTACTGGCAATCATAGACCACACCTTTCGCGGTCTGCGGAAAAAGTGCCATAGGCACTCTGTTTGGGTAAGAAAGTCTTGGAAGGCTTCCTGCCCTTAATGTTTACGCACACGAGGTTAGCTGTCGGGCTGGAACCACTAAGTGTTCCCGATGCCGCAGGCACCGTAAGCCCCAATCCGTTTTACCGGAAAATCTGGGTTCCCCGCTGGCCTGAACAGGTCAGACCATTAAGCAGACAAAGAACTAACTAAAACTGTTATCAGTGCCCGCCTGTCAAGTCAAAGCGAGCTATGGCAATCCAACGCGCAACCCATTAGGCTACAGGCAGTTTTATACCAAATCATGCAAAGTTTCAAATTCATGAATTTGCAGTTTCCTCGCACGTATGCGAAAATCCTTTAAAGGATCTTCTTCCAAAAAAACAACTGATCTCGGAAGGCTCAGAAGATTTTCTGGATGAAGAATTTGGGAAGTTTGAACGATATCAACCCAAGCCGTTCTAATTTTCAGAATTATGGCATCTTTTAACATGTGCGGTTATTGCGGTCATCGGATTTCTGATAGTTTAACCCAATGCAAGAACTGCGGCTCCACTGCCTGCACGAAAAATGGCAAGAAAATTCTCAGCGGCCTGTTTTTCTTTTTCGCAGTTCTCCTGATCGTTTTTATCTCCTGGATTTTATAAATCTGCGAAACCTCCGCGCCTTTCCCGGCTAAGCCGGCAAAACCGCGCGGTGAGCAACACTAGAAAAATGTAAATCAGTGTCAGGATGCACATTATCATCCAGCAGTTTGGCTGCGTAGTGTTCCATCAAAATGGAAATCAGGTGACATTTTCGTGACGATTGAACTGATTTTATTTTCTTTGCCTTGCCCAGTCCTTTTTTATTCGAACGACAAAAGTTTTAGGTATTTCGGCATACAGCTTTTTCCCCAGGCGAAAAACTGATTTCTGCAATGGTTTTCGGCTGGCATCAATTGATTTTGAAATCGTGGCGAATTCGTGCGGAGTAGGCAAATTAGCTTGCACAGCCGTCGCCAACATCACGAGATCATGATCATCACCAAGGCGATCACCCAGCAATGTTAAATCGGTGCAATAGGAACCCAATCTCTTCGAACCAAACTGCTTGAGCAGCGCGAAGTGATATCCAAGATCTTTCACCCGCTTTCTCCATTCGTGTAGATTCTCCGGACTGGGTTGGGTCCGGGCTTTCTGAAAGGCCCTGCGTCCCCGCCGATAAGTTGCCTTGAAGCCAATGCAAAGGTCAGATCGCTTGATCTTCCCAATCGGCCAATCCTTTGTGCGTCGCCGCGCGGATTTAAGATTTTTCAATACTTGTTTGCTCTCATGCTTCATTTTTCCGGCAACTTCCTTCTCCTGCTTGATTAAGGATTTGTGCAATTTTGTCAGTGCCGGATTCGAGGCTGCAAACCGATGAGCTGATCGAAATTTTTTGAGCGTCTTGATCAAAACCTCGACATCTCTTCGGGCCGACAAAACCTTCGCTATGTCCCGAAAAGATCGATTTTCCTTATTGTAAAACTTCTTCCCCAGGTTCGCGCGCACCAACCGGATCAACCCACGGATCTTCTTCAAATTCTTTCGAGCCTCGTGAACGGACTCTCCAACTCCCCTCGCATTCCTTTCCTTCAGATGCCTCACCGCGCATCGAGCCTGCCTCCGCGCCGCACGGCGTAGCTCATCCTCAAGCTCTCCCCCCTTTTTGATTTCGTATGCCATGCCTCAACCTTTAAGTTTCCATGCACAACCTGAACTTCAAGCCGTCCCGTAAGGCGATCAGACAGATTCCAATCCAAAGCTTTCTTCTCACATGAATTCACACAATTTGCTGAAACAAAACTCTGAGAGCCTATGCCTGTAGGTAAGTGGCTTGATTATCAACCACTTGAAAAGAGTAACATGCTCTACTGGGATAGGCTCCAAGCCCCAACGTCTTAATAGCAGATATGTGGGATAATTTTGAACTGGCGCAGTCGCGATGAATCCTTCATAATCTCACTCTTAATTGTCGTATTTAGCATGTTTTGGTCAAAAAAAAATAAAGAACAGGAACGATTTTACCTGCTCCCAGGCATGGGTGGTCGGGCTCTTCGTCGTAAACGTAAGATTTTTTTAATCTGGTCCCTGGCTGCAGGTGCTGTGATCTCCGCCATGCTCGCAGTTGGATTTTACTTCGCCAACTTGCGTTAAGTCCTCGTTGCTTTCAAAATTGGCAATCAGACTCGTTCCCGCTCCACTCTTGTATCAGACATTTTGGGGAGCATTTTATGCTTCAGCGCAAACACCGTCCCACACAACACCGCGCAAATCCCCATCGCCACCAGTATCTCCATTGGATTCGGTGAGAAGATCAGCACAAATCCTTTTCCCTTCACCAACGCTGAAAAACTTGAGACACAAAACGGCATCATAAACAGCCGGATTGTTTGCCAGGTTCCCAACTTTACTGCCCCCTTCCCCGACGCTGTCGTGCTGATATAAAGAGCAACCCCAATAATCGCACTCAACCCCAGCGAAGTCATCCACAGCCGCACATTCGCATCGAAATACCGCACCAACACCACCAGATACCAGATGAAATAGCACCACAAAATAAGCCGCGCCTTATTCAAATTCGCCAGATACCGCATCAACATCATCCCGCATTAACCACCAGGCGCCTCTTCTCGTCAATCCTGCCTGCGGGGATCGTTGACTCACATATGGAGAGCCTGGATTGAATCCCGCCACGTAATCTGGCCAACCCCTATTTGCCTCACCAGTTTTCGCTTCTATCAAGACTTTGCATCTCACCTTGTTTTGAATCTGGCTCAACTAATGCTCTCACAAATCAGCACGGTTACGGAAAGAGAAATCACCGACGAAATTGAAATGGACATTACAGTTAAATGCCTTTGTGGCCCGAGTTATACGGTGTATGAAGAGCCAATCTTTGTGGCCCGAGTTATACGGTGTATGAAGAGCCAATCAATGGCCGGTTGCAATTTCCCATTGCTTGTCCAAATTGTGGAGCCGATGGCACATCTCTGGCCAATGAATATATTCGAAAGGCACAAAGCGGGGCTTTGGCGCGTGAACAAAGACGAGCCAATACTTGGTGGCGCCGAGTCTTGAGGTCGGAAGACGAAGGTTCTATCTCACCAATTCTGTCGGGACCAACCAGGTTCCGCTTCTGTCTTGGCATCCTCATCACCAGCCTGGCTTCTGTAGCCGCCATGCTGCTCTGGCATAAACTCAAAGTCCAATTTGATCCCGCCTTCCGTTTTATGGGTTGGGGAGTCGGCTCGCTCGTGGGCATTGTTATCGGCCTTACGATTGGCTTTGCGGCTCGTTTCGCTGCCGGGGCAGGCAGTTTCGGCCTGGCCGGTGTGGCTTCGTTCGCAGCATTTATTTCCGTATTGGGTGGAGAATACTTTGTGATTCACGCTCGCATCAACCTCGCATTGGATGTGGCCACACTGTTTTCTTACGAGAATCTAATCGATTATGCGAAGGATGCCGACAAGGCCGTCACCGATGATGACATAAGGAAAGTATTGGAAGAGCAGGGCTTTTCTCCTCGCGATTTAGACCCCGGAGAGAAGGTTGTGTTTTGCAAAAAACGCTATGCCAGGATCATGGCGGTTGCCTTCAGCAACTTTACACAACACGGTCCCTTGCCCTCTGTTAAAGAATTGGCAAAACATTACGTTAAACAGGGCACAATAACTGACCAGGATATTGTTGAGTTTCGCAAAAGAGAGTTGCCGGAGCTGAGGGAATTTCTGCAGGGAAGACCTTCTCAGGAAGAATTTTCCCGCACTCTTCGTGGCGTGGTTGGCGAAAATCTGTCCCTCAACAAAATGCTTGTGCAGGCTTGGAGCCCTTACTTGGTCCTATGGCTCTTCTTTGCTGCTGTCACGGCCTATAAAATTGCTTACAATAAGTCCGAAACTGAGGATTTCTAATCGTATTTCTATTTCTCGACGGCGATTAACCTTCACTCAAACAAACTCGTCGTCCGCATATGCACCGCATCAATCAACCCTTGATCCGTCAACTTCAACTCCGGTATCGGTGACAGACTTAGAAAGGACAGCGTCATAAACGGCGCTTCCAGCTCACAGCCCATCTCTGCCGCTGCTGCATTCAATCCCGCAATCCGATCGATCACCTCATCCAACGGTTGATCCGATACCAACCCCGCAATCGGCAACGCCAGTTCAGCCTTCACCTGGCCTTGCGACACCGCCACCTGGCCACCCTTCAAATTCTCCAGTTCCTGTATCACCTTCAGAATATCCTCATCGTTCGTCCCCACCACCACCACATTGTGAGCATCATGCGCCACCGTTGACCCCAATGCCCCTTGCTTCAGCTTGAACCCGCGCACAAAACCAACTCCGACATTTCCCGTGGCCCGATGCCGCTCCACCACCACCATCTTCAAAATATCCCGTTCCACATCCGCCACGATCTTCCCATTCTCAACCTTGGGCGTTTCGAGCAACTCCTTCGTGACAATCTGCTGCGGCACAATTTCAATCACCCGGATGCGCCCCGGCTTTTCCGCTTTAACCTCCAGGTCCGATGGCTTATAACGCAAATTCATTGTGCTGCGCGGCTGTGGCACAATCTCAGGATGCTCGCCAAAATACTTCCCATTCTCCGCTACTAGAATTCCCTTTTTATACGTCTGCCGAACCACAATGTTCTTCAAATCATCAAACACAATGAAGTCCGCCCAATATCGTGGCGCAATCGCCCCGTAATTCCTCAATCGATAATGCCGCGCCGTGTTGATGGTCGCGATCTGCAACGCCGTAATCGGCGACACCCCCATCTGAATTGACTTCCTCACCGCATGATCAATATGCCCCTCAGAAACCAAATCTCCCGCCAGCTTGTCATCCGTCGCATATGAGAGATTCATGGCGTTATGCGGATTCACCAACGGCGCGAGCGTTGCTAAATTCCGTTCCGTGCTCCCTTCGCGCAACAGTAAATGCATCCCCAACCGCAACTTCTCATGCGCCTCTTCCAACTCAGTCGACTCATGATCCGACTTTACTCCGGCAAGCACATAAGCATTTAAATTCTTTCCCCTTAATCCCGGCGCATGCCCATCAATCGCCTTTCCCTTCCCTGCCTTTATCTTGTCCAACTCACTCTCCACTCCGAGATACACGCCGGGATAATTCATCAACTCCGCAACCCCCGCCACCCGCTCATCCGCAATCATCAACTTCAAATCATCCGCCGTCAACCGCGCCCCCGCCGTTTCCAAATGCGTCGCCGGCACACAGGAAGGCAACATGATGAAGAAATCAATCGGGAGATTCTTGCTCGATTCCAACACGTAGCGAATCCCATCCAACCCGAGCACATTGGCATACTCATGCGGATCAATCACCACCACCCCGGTGCCATGCGGCACCACTGCACGCGCAAACTCCGGCATCGTCAACATCGAACTCTCCACATGGAAATGGCCATCGATCAAACTCGGCGCCAGATACGCCCCCTTTAAATCAATGACCTGCTCCCCTTCATAATCTCCAATCCCCACCACCCGTCCATCCGTCACTGCCACATTGGTGCGATGAATCTCACCACTCAAGACGTTGACCAAATTGGCATTTTTAAAGAGTAACTCCGCTGGCTTCTCCCCGCGTGCGATGCTTAGTTTTTCTTGTAGATGCCTCATAAGATAGGATCGTTGACGGCTCGCATTCAATTACTTCTACCATATCCCCAACAAAATCCCACCAAATAGCAGCCTTCTCACACATAATTATCCCTGTCTCCTTTTGTCCATGCTGCCACATCCGCGTACGCGGCCCACAGACTCCAATTCAACCGCCAGGCTCGTTCTAATGGTAGATACGGTCTGCATGGTCAAAGGGTTATTGTGCTATTTTGCGGTTGCCAACGCCGCGCGCTCCCCAACAATGCCCGCGATCCAACCCAACCCTCACCTGTTTCCCGCGGAGGCGGCCGACGACTTCAATCCCACCGTCTAGGCATCATTCTAATCAGTAAGGACCAGTGCCCATCTGAAAAACCGCCGCGCTTCCCTCGACCATATCGCTATTACAACGTTAAGGCTCACCTTCCTCCACCTTTTCAAACCACTCCCAAAAACCATCATCCTCATCCCAGGTATGGCGACGACCATCCGCCTGCCTCAGCCAGAGCACAACCGGCGGCTCCGTTGATCCCCCCAGAATTGTCCATATTTCACCGGCACGATAAACTTCACCAGTGGGTTTGCCTTCATGATTGCGAACAATGATCTCCCGTCGCAATCTGATTCGATCTCCGGCGCGATCTCCACATTGATATTCCACGAGAGGATAATCGCCTACAAACTTCCACTTCGTTTTTCTTTCGGGCATATAATCGATATTCCAGTTTACGAACTCAAACTACGCCAGAGGTGTCGCGGATTTCTCCGGCTTGCTTAGGCATTACCGCCTTTAGCTTTTTATAGCAGATAAGGAAACCACTAGTCCTCTTCTTCCAAAATAGCCATACTCCGCCTGCATGAAAAAAAGGTTCTGCATTCTCACCGTCCTCATAGGATTGATCGCAGGTTCTCTCTTTTGGATGATTTCACGGGGTGCCGGACCCCTTTATCACGGACGATCCTTGAGCTACTGGTCCACCGAATTGCAATTGGGGGATCAACAGCAGCAAGCCGAGGCGCAGTTGGCTCTGCGATCGATGGGCGAAAAGGCAGTCCCTTATTTGATCGATACTCTTGACCGACCAGCCTCACCCTTGCGCAACACCATGGACAAATTGCTGTCCATTGATCGGAATATCGAGCGTGCCCAGGCTGCCCGCGCCCTCGGGGAAATAGGCGCAGCCGCCAGCAATGCCATCCCCGCCCTCGTCCGGGCGAGCCACCAAACGAAGGAGGTTTTTGGATTTCCAGCTACGGCAGCGTTAATGAAAATCAAAGGTGAATCGATTGGCCCACTGGTTGTGGCGCTTGACGATACCAACGCAAAGGATTGGGCCGGGAACTCGGCAATTCTCGGGGAGTTTGGAACCAATGCTCAGGCTGCGGTTCCCGCCCTGGTCCGGGCGCTGAATTCTACTAATTCCTCCGTGCGCACTCACGCAATCATCACGCTACACAAAATCCATAGCAACCCTCAAATGGCCGTTCCGGCCCTGATGAACAGTCTCGATCAAAACCAACCGCACAACCCCGCGCTTAATCGGATCCAGGTCAGTCTGTTGATCGGAACCCTGGGTGCCTTTGAAGGGGAGGCCAAAGCCGCCGTTCCTGTCCTTCAGCAGTACTTGGGAAATTCCAACCCAAACATCAGATATCCGCTATTCGCAAGTCTGCGCCGGATTCTTTCCACCAACGAAATGAAAGCACTCTTAACCAGAAACCTGAGCAATGCCGACCCCAATGTCCGGTCAGCGGCGGAGAGTATGCTGAAGCAACTAGATCCCAAAGCCGCGGCACAACTCGGGGCAAAGTAGCCGATGCAAAAAAGGTTACAGTCCTTTTATGTCGCAGGGAACTCGGATTACCAGATGGGGAAACCGGCGCGAAGGAAAATGCCCCAATCTCCTTCCCGCGCCCGCTGAAAAATTTGATGATCGGGTAACTGATGAATCCCAGCGCCAGTCCATCCGCAATCGAATAACAAAGCGGAATTCCCACCATGATCAAAAGCGACGGCACCGACTCACTATAATCCGACCAATCAATCTTTCTGACATTCTGACACATCGCCGCCCCCGACAACACCGCCGGTTGCACAAAGATGATATACGCCATTGTCAGAAACGTGGTCAGCCTCCCAATACCTCGGTTCGAACGGTGGTTTGGTTTTCCAATGTGATCAAAAATATCTCGCCAGTTTGAAGCTTCGACGCTCGCGGCAGCAGAATTCAATCTCCGCTCCATTTATAATCATATCCAGCAGGCGGATTGTAAAACATCGGCGCATCTGTTTTGCCGCTAACGCCATCCCAATAGATGCGAACATAATCGACGTGCCCGTCACCGAAGCTGACGACACTCTGCGCATTGTTTGCTATCGGCGGACTCCCCGGCTCATGCCACGAGAACCCGAAGAAGGCCGAGTTCTCCGCCAACAAGACTGTTTTCACTGAGTCACGGATTGAAGAAAGCTTTTTACCAGCAACACCAGGAAGCAACTCGCTCATCCGGTTAAGGCCGTTGAATCCATAGCTGGAATAATCCCACGCGGAGCTTTCGTGCATGCTCCCGCTTGTGACAACATTGTTGATCGCATCCACGCTGAATCGGTCGGCTGGGCACGTGAAAAGCCGGTCATTGGGTGAAGAAGGTGCTTCCAGCCCGACATACGTTTTCACCAGCCCTTTATAGGCGGACATCACTGCATTGGTATTGGGAAGCGTGTCGCCATTGTCTTCGACATACATCCGCAAGCCAAGATTCACCTGCTTTAGATTGTTGAGACAGGTGGTGCGCCTGGACTTGGCGTTTGCGCGGGACAGGGCGGGAAGCAACAAACTCACCAGCACAGCAATCACCGCAACGACGGCAAGCAACTCGAAGAGCGTGAACGCGCGTTTCACGTTTTCACCGCGCCCTTTCCTTCATCTTGTCAACGGCTTCCATGGCCGTCTTGAATTTATCCTGCGAGATTTCGGGAGTGGTCTCATCCAGCGCCTTGATGACCCGGACATAAAGATCGCCCAGGACCGCCGGACTCAAATGAACAAAACTATCCGGTTGCATCCTCCACTCGCCGTTAACCTTTGTGAACTGAATGGGACGACCAGCTTTTTCGCCGAGGGAGACTGTGGCCGAATCGCCTTGAATTTTCTGTTCAAGGGAATCAATCCGATTGGTGGGGAACGCAAAAGGCATGTCCGCGAAAACAGAGTGGGCCGCCTCTCCTCCGAACTTGTTGCTAAGTGCGTCATTGAATCTGGCCATGGCCACGATCATTGCCTCCAATGTTGACTTCAGTTTCAATTCCTCAGTGGTGGCCAGCACGTAGCTCTCGACATATGTTTTTGCATCACCAGCTTCCATCGCATTCGCCATGACGAGCATCGTTCCTTTGGGTGTCCTCCTATCGGCGGTCGTCCCCGTATTCTGTTTTGAAGCAGAGTCCGCGGGTTGCTGGGAAGACCCTTTAGGTTTTGTGGTGCTAATACTGACGAGGCCAGTCACTACCCCAACAGTCAGAATAACTGCCACGCCAGCCAGGATTGCTGTTTTCGCTTTTGACCATGCCATAATTTTTAGTGTTGTTGTGATGAGGTTTGCAGTGGAAGCGACGACGACTGTTCCTTTAGCGGCCGACACAGCGGTTGCCAATCCGACTGGTGCTGCTTGAACCGAGTTTGCCGAAATTGCGCCTGCAATCACGGAGGCCGAAAGCACCACGCCTCGCTTCATAAAAAATCTTCTCAATTTATCCACCGCCCGGCTCACCCGTGTTTTAGCCGTATTTTTGCTGACACCCAAGGCAACTCCCACTTCGTTCATGTTCTTGCCCTCGAAAAACCGCAACACAATGGCGTCATGGTCCTTTTCGCTCAATTGCGCCAGTGCCACGCTCAGTAAAGGAGCAATCTGCTTCCATGCGCCTTCAGATTCCGGTTCGTTCAAAATGGATTGCATGTGCGCCTCCTGTTCGCGACGTTTCCGCCGCCATTCAATTTTAAGTGCGTTGGCTGAAACATATCGCACCGTGCGACAGAGCCACCCGGAGAGAATTGTCTTCGAACTGAGTTTTCCAGCTTTCCGTGCTAAAATGATGAAGACGGCCTGGGTAATTTCTTCCGCCAGATGCTGGTCGTGGACCTGCTGTAGAGCAACAGAATAGACCAGATTAACATGCCGCGACACCAGGGTGGCAAACGCCACCTCGGAATTACTCCCGGCATACTCCCGCACCAACGCCATGTCATCGGTCATCATCTATCTATATATTTACGCCGATGTAAAAAGGTTACAGCAGGTTTATGCGGCAGGGAGATGAAATATCCAATGCGAAGGCCGGGGCGAGTGAACATGCGCCTGAACTCTTTGCCCACACAGTATCCACAGGAAAATGGTTTTGTGCCTTTTTATAGCCGCCGTCGTTTGTTGGCAATCGCAATTCAAAAATCTAAAATCGAAATTTTCCTACCCCATTCTCCCCCGCACAAACAGAAAGTACATAATTAAAACCGCAGCCAACAAATACGTCACTGCCCCAATCTCCTTCCCGCGCCCGCTGAAAAATTTGATGATCGGGTAACTGATGAATCCCAGCGCCAGTCCATCCGCAATCGAATAACACAGTGGAATTCCCACCATAATTAAAAAACGATGGCACCGACTCACTATAATCCGACCAATCAATCTTTCTGACATTCTGACACATCATCGCCCCCCGACAACACCGCCGGTTGCACAAAGATAATATACGCCCTCGTCAGAAACGTGGTCAGCCTGCCAATACCGCGGTTCGAACGGTGGTTTGGTTTTCAGAAAGTCGAAAAAATCGTTCAAGCATGGTTGGTTCGTGTTACACGTGCTTGCTGTCTTCCACCATGCAGCCTATGCTGACATGGCTTTCACTTATTGATAGAGAGCTTGGTCCTACAGACAAGCAGATACCGGCAACATGAAGAACCTCGTTTTCCAGGCTTTGGCTGAAGCTGCCCGCGCCGGTGAACCTGTCGCTCTCGCCCTCATCTCCGGCGCCAAAGGCTCCAGCCCGCAAAAGGTCGGCGCCAAGGCACTCTTCTACACCGATAGTCGCATCAAAGGCACTCTGGGCGGCGGCTGTCTCGAAGCCGAAATTCAACACCGCGCCATCCAATCTCTTCAAACCAATCAGCCATCCACCTTCGACCTCCTCCTCGATCACGATTTCGGCTGGGACGATGGCCTCATCTGTGGCGGCAAGGTTTCCGGCCTCATCATCCCCAATGCCCAATCCGCTGGCGATGCCTTCTGGCAGGCACTCGCCAACCGCCAATCCACTCTGACTTGGGGCATCAAAAAAGATTTCTCCATCACCAGAGCAGAAGCCGCAAATGACTTTCTATATCAGGAAACCATCACTCCACCCTGCGCCCTCTGGATCGCCGGAGCCGGTCACATCGCCCAGGCCGTAGCTCCTCTCGCGGCCCAACTCGATTTCAGCGTCACCGTCTTCGATGACCGCCCTGCCCTCGCGAACCACAATTATTTCCCGCAGGAAATCGCCTTGCAGGTCAACGTCTGGGAAAAATTAGCCACTCTCCGTTTGCCCTTCGTCCCTGCTTTCGGTCTTGTGGTCACGCGCGGTCATCGCCACGACGCACTGGTGTTGAAAGATTGGATCCAGAAGAAATTTCTATTCCTTGGCATGATCGGCAGCGCCCGCAAAGCCCGCACCATCTTCGAACATTTCCTCGAAGAAAAAATCGCCACGCCCGAACAACTCCAACGCGTCGCCTGCCCCGTTGGCATTCCCATCAAATCTCAAAGTGTCCAGGAAATCGCCGTCAGCATCATGGCCCAATTCATTCAAAAACGCGCCGAACTCGTCTACGAAAACCAAGGCTCCCCCGCCGCCCACAGCGAAATAGTCGAGGGCACCTAAGCCTTTGCAGAAACCTGCGCACCTGTTTTCACCTGAGAATAGACCACGCCATCGATTTTTCCCAGGCGTTGTTGTATCGATGTAAAGATAGCTTCACACGTGGCTGGCGAACTCAACGGCACTTCTCCCCCAGCCTTCCCAAACGCCGCCACCGCATCACGAATCGCCTCGCGCACCGAAATCGCCAGCATCAACGGAGGCTCACCGACTGCCTTGCTGCCATGCACCACACTTGACTGCGTCGCATTCCGTAAAAACGAAACATTAAACACCTGTGGCATATCACCGATGGCCGGAATTTTGTATGTATCCGGCGAATGCGTCAGCAAGCGGCCTTTTTCATCCCACTTCAATTCCTCACCCGTCAGCCACCCCATCCCTTGCACGAATCCACCCTCCACCTGACCGCGATTGATACCAGCGTTGATCGAGTCACCCACATCCTGCAAAATATCCGTCCGCAACACCCGCATCATTCCCGTAAAACCATCCACTTCCACCTCCGTCACCGCCGCGCCATAAGCAAAATAATGAAACGGCTTGCCCTTCCCCTTCACGCGATCCCAATGAATATCCGGCGTCCGATAATATCCCGTCGCTGACAGGCTAATCCGTTCCATATACGCAACCCGCAACAGCTCAGCCATCGGCAATTTCGTCTGTGGATGGGCTTTATCCCAAAACTCATTCTCCGCAAAAACAACATCCTCGCCTGTGGGTGCCTTGCTCAATTTATCCCCCAATAACTTCACCGCCACTGGCAACAAACGGGCGCGTATAATCTCACACGCATTCTTCACTGCCGCGCCATTTAAATCCGAGCCGCTCGATGCCGCCGTCGCCGAAGTATTTGGCACCTTGTCAGTGCTCGTGTGCATCACCCGGATATTTTCTTTCCTGATCCCCAGTTCCTTCGACGCAATGGCCTGCATGTTCGTGTGAATACCCTGTCCCATCTCCGTCCCGCCATGATTCACCTGCACCGTCCCATCCTGATAAATCAAAACCAGCGCCCCTGCTTGATTCAAATGAGTCACCGTAAATGAAATCCCAAACTTCACCGGCGTCATCGCCAACCCGCGTTTGCAATGCGGATGTTTTTGATTCCACACCGCAATCTCCGCACGCCTGCTCAGAAGCTCGCTGGTCTTCTTCAACTCATGCCAGATGGTCTGGATGCGATTATCCTCAATCTCCTGACCGTAATGCGTCGTATTGGTTTCGCCCTTCCCACAATACAGGTTGCGCTCCCGCACCGCTTCGGCTGGCAACCCCAACTCCCGCGCAACCCGATCAATGATCTCCTCAATCACCAACATCCCCTGCGGCCCGCCGAATCCGCGAAACGCGGTGTTAGATGAAAGGTTCATCTTCGCCACGCGTCCCTGGAATTCCACCTGCGGGATATAATAAGAATTATCGAGATGGAACAACGCACGGTCAGTCACAGCTTGCGAAAGATCCATCGCCCAACCACCATTCGAATAAAGCTGCGCTTTCAATGCCAGCAACATCCCTTGCGAATCAAATCCCACTTTGAACCGCGCCAAAAACGGATGCCGATGCCCCGACAAAATCATGTCCTGATCGCGATTGAACCGCACCCGTACCGACTTCCCCGTCTTGCTCGCCGCCAACGCCGCCAACGCTGCCGGTGTATTCGCCTGCGTCTCCTTCCCGCCAAACCCACCACCCATCCGCGGACTTTGCACGACGACTTTATTGATCGGTAGATGCAGCACATGCGCAATCACCGTCTGGACTTCGGAAGGATGCTGCGTTGAAGAAACTACGCGCACTGAACCATCCTCGCCCGGCTCTGCCCAGGCAGCATGTGTCTCCAAATAAAAATGCTCTTGGCCACCCAACTCGAACTCACCTTCCAAAGTAACTGGAGCCGATGCCAAACCTGTCTCCACCTCTCCGCGTCGCATGAAATTCGACTCGTTATGGAAACTTCCTTCACGGATTGCTTGTTGCAATGTCAACACCGCTTGAAGCGGCTCATACTCCACAATCACCTTTTCCGCAGCCTCCCGGCACGCAGCCTGCGTCTCTCCCACCACCAGTGCCACCGGATGTCCGTGAAACGACACCTCCCGATCCGCAAGCAAAATCTCATCCTTCTTCACCGCTCCGACATCGTTGTGCCCCGGAATATCCTCGGCCATCAGCACCGCTTTAATCCCCGGCATCTTCCGAGCCTCCGTCGCATCTCGCTTCAAAATCTTCGCACGCGCATGCGGTGAACACACGGGCCAGACTTCCAACATTCTCTTTCCTGCGGTTTGGTCGTCTGTATAAAGAGCCTCGCCAGTCACATGCTTATGCGCACTCTCATGCGGCTCAGGGCGCTTTCCGACCACCTCAGCAGGTTTCAACAACTCACCGTTCTTTATGGAAACCGCTTTTTCACCACCCGATGTTTCCTCATAAAACTTCTGAAACAAACTGGTGATCAATCCCTGTCGGTACTTAGCCTCACCTCGCACATCGGAAATCGGAGTAAATTCTGCTCTCAAAATCGGCAGCACTTCAGCCACCCATTCTCCACTCCACCTCTTACCAACAAGTGCAGCCTCGGTCCTTTTTGCCCGGGCCGGCATCGCCGCCACACCGCCATAACCCAGCCGCGCATGCCGCACCATGCCTTGAGCATCCAGATCCACCACAAAGCACGCCGCTACCGTACTGATATCCATCTCGCGCCGCTTCGATACCTTGTACCACTCTGTAATGCGCGTGAGTCCAGGTCCTGAAGTGCTTCGAGGGATCACAACTGCCTTCAACACCTCGCCCGGATTCAAAGCCGTCTTGCGATAGGAGATAAAAAATTGCTCCAACGGACACGTCCGCTCTCCCTCCAGCGATGCAATCACCACCTTGGCATCCAACGCCAGCAGCACTGGCGCGCTATCACCAATCGGCGAAGCCGTCACGAGATTCCCACCCAATGTCGCCCGATTCCGAATCTGCCTCGAACCAAACACCCAAAGCATTTTGCCTAGCGCCGGAAACTCCCTGGCCAGGACTTCCTCAACCTGCGTTAATGTAAGCGCCGCCCCCACACGCCACTCCAAATCCGTGGCCTTGCATTCCTTCAATTCCGGCACAGCCTCCACTGAGATCAGTGTCGGAAAGCGCTTATACCTCTTGGTAATTTCAAGCCCCAGTTCCGTAGCCCCCGCCACCATCCGCGCATTCGGATGCTCTTGTAATAATTTCAGCAACTCCTTAAGCGAATCAGGTCGAAAAAATTTCTCTCCGGCCGCCTCATACTGCATGGCTCCAACCTTGCCATCGTTCTGCCGCAATCGTTCCGCAAAGGGATCCTTGCCATTGATCTGTTCCCGCCCTGCATAAGCCTCCGCCGCCGCTTCAAGTATGGGACGATATCCAGTACATCGACAAAGATTCCCACACAACTGATCATCCAGTTGCCATTGTTCCTTTAAATCATTTCGGTAGTAACCTTCAAAAAGCGAAAGAATAAATCCCGGCGTACAGTAACCGCATTGCGATCCATGGCATTCCACCATCTTCTGCTGCACCGGATGCAACTCACGATTCTTCGCGACTCCTTCAACCGTCACCACTTCGCGCCCAGCCATGAGCGGCAGCGGCACGAGACAGCTATTGATCGCTCGATAACAAGTTTCACCCTTCGAGTTACGATCGATAATTGCCACCGAGCATGCTCCGCAATCCCCTTCTGCACAGCCTTCTTTTGAACCAGCGCAACCATTGCCGCGCAAATACTCCAGCAGGGTCGTATTCGGAGAGGAATTCTCTATCTGGACGGCCCGTCCGTTTAGCGTAAATTCGAGGGCGCTCGCCATATGTATTATCTCTCATCATACCTGAAACACTTGTCGGTGCAACAGGTTGTTAGTCGATGGCGTTATATGCTGGCAATGTCAAAAATTCTACAAACGACGGACTCTTCGACATCTCAGTAAACATCCCCACTGCCCTATTGAAATGCCCGCTTTGATAACGCGCCGTTCCAATCTCTTTCTCAATGCGAGCCAACTCCTGCGGCAACAACTCATCATAAAGTTGGGCCGTAACCTGCCGCCCATCTGCCAGCTTCGCGCCATATCGTATCCATTGCCAAACCTGCGAACGCGAAATCTCAGCCGTCGCCGCATCTTCCATCAGGTTATACAGCGGCACGCATCCCAAACCACCCAGCCATGCTTCCAAATATTGAATACCCACGCGCATATTCGCCCGCATTCCCTCTTCCGTAATCGTTCCCGTCGGCACCTTTAGCAAATCAGCGGCCGTCACATGCACGTCTTCGCGCTGCTTGGAAATCTGATTCGGCTGCGGCATGTGTTTATCAAAGGCCTTTAACGCCACCGACACCAAACCTGGATGCGCCACCCACGTTCCATCATGCCCATCCGTTGCCTCACGTTCCTTGTCCGCGAGCACCTTGGCCAAAGCCTCTTCATTTGCCTGGGGATTATTCTTGATCGGAATTTGCGCCGCCATTCCGCCCATCGCATGTGCTCCCCGCCGATGACAGTTCTTGATCACATTCAGACAATACGACCGCATGAAATGTGTCGTCATCGTAACTTGCGAACGGTCCGGCATTACAAATTCGGGGCGACTACTGAACTTCTTGATGAAACTGAAAATATAATCCCAACGACCGCAGTTCAGCCCCGCTGAATGCTCCCTCAATTCATAAAGAATTTCCTCCGTCTCAAATGACCCCAGAATCGTTTCAATCAACACCGTGGCCTTGATGCTGCCCCGCGGAACCTTCAACTCCTCCTGCGCAAAATTGAACACGTCATTCCATAGCCGCGCCTCCAAATGGCTTTCCAGCTTGGGCAAATAAAAATAAGGACCCGATCCTCGCGACAGCAGCGTGCGCGCATTGTGGAAAAAGTAGAGCCCAAAATCAAACAGGCTGCCTGACATCGGCTTGCCGTCTACGAAGAGATGTTTCTCGTTGAGATGCCAGCCACGCGGCCGCACCATCAACGTCGCAGTCTTCTCGTTAAGCGCATATTTCTTTCCTTCCGGGCTGGTAAAATCAATCGTGCGATTTACCGCATCGCGCAAATTAAACTGTCCCTGTAATACATTTGTCCACGTCGGCGCAGTCGCATCTTCGCAGTCCGCCATGAACACCTTCGCACCGGAGTTCAATGCATTGATAATCATCTTGCGATCCAGCGGACCTGTGATTTCCGTCCTTCTATCCTGCAAATCTGCCGGCACCGGAGCCACCTTCCAATCCCCCTCGCGAATCGATTTGGTCGAGCTCAGAAAATCCGGCATCTCTCCCTCATCAATTGCCTTCTGACGCTCAATGCGTTTCGCCAGCAATTCCTGACGCCTGCCCTCGAACTGCCGCGCCAGCTTCACGATGAAGCTCAGTGCCTCCGTGCTGAGAATGGCTGCACCTTGCGCATCTAATGGACCTTTGATTTCGACACCGGTTGGAATGGATGGATTGGAATTCATTTTAAATTATTTATCTTTTCAGAAGCACTTAAGGAAGCTGGGAGTTTAGACCTTGCTGGCCAATTTCGCCAGCGTGGAAGCAAGCACAGCCACACCATTTTTGATTTGTTCAGGAGATGAATATTCATCGGGCCTGTGACTCACTCCTCCCCGACACGGAATAAAAATCATCGTCGTGGGGCAAATCTGCGCCATGAACAGCGAATCATGATACGCGCGGCTGATCATCTTCTTAACTTTCAAACCGAGCTCGTCGCCCGATTCCAAAACCCTGCCGACCAAAGCTTGATCACAAATTGCTGGCGCATCCACATTCAGCCGTTCCAACACAAACGCAATCCCTCGGCGCTGGCAAATCTCCGCCACAGATTTTTCAATTTTTTCCAACGCCGCATCCCGTGTCGGCAATTGAGTATCACGCAAATCAATTTCCAACCACGCCCTGCACGGAACACTGTTCACAGCTCCGGGCTCGATGCGAAAAACTCCTGTTGTTCCAACCGTGTCAGGACTCCCGCTCTTCAAAGCCGCCAGCTCGACCGCCAGCGCAATCTCCGCTCCGGCCAACATGGCATCGTGCCGCTCCGGCATCAACACGGCCCCCGCATGGCCGCCAACACCCGTCAATTGCACTCGCAACGTGCTCGGTGCCGCAATTTTCTCCACCACACCGATTGGAATATTCTCCTTCTCCAACAACGGTCCCTGCTCGATGTGCAATTCAACAAACGCTGAATATGTTTTTGGCGCGAGTCGGACCTGTTTCATATCCAGCCCACCATACCCGGCTTGGTCGCGCAATTCTTCCAATGACTTTCCCTCTGGATCGCGCAACGACGCGGCCTTCTCCAGGGATAGCGCTCCCGCCAAAAGTCTGCTTCCCAAACAGCCAATTCCAAATCGAGTTGGTTCTTCCGCCGTAAAAATAATCAGTTCAATCGACCGTTGCGGCTTGAATCCACTCTGCTGCAACGCCCGGATCGCCTCAATGGCTCCAAGCACGCCGACGACTCCATCGTAACGACCTGCATTGGGAATCGCATCAATGTGAGAACCCGTGGCCACCGCTGGCAGTTTCTCATCCTTGCCCTCCCACCGAATAAAAACGTTTCCCACCGCATCCTCGCGGATGGCTAAACCAACTTCGCGACATAATCCTTTGACATACTCACGCGCCCGCAGATCCGCTTCCGAAAACAGTACGCGTGTTACCACGGGAGCAGGAGCTGCGGAAATGGCAGCCAGTTCATCGATTTGCCGTTGCAACCGTTCGCCATCAATCGGAAGGGAGTTCATCTTCTGCGCTTCGTTTTCTTGAGTCCCTTGAATATTGGCAGGCTCTTGCGGGCGGACAATTTTTTGCGAGGTGGCGCAGTTTTGATCTTCGCCAGTTTGCGGCGAGCCGCCTCCAATTCCTTCAAAACCTTGTCGTGATCCTTGCGAGTTTTTGCCAGTTCAAGTGAACGACGGCGCAACTCCAACTGGGTCATGACATGTCGGCTCAATATTTCCAAAGCCCGTTTCTGGTCAGGCGTAATCTTATGCGGCTTTTTGTCCAGCACACAAAGTGTTCCAAGTGCCTGCCCATCCGGGGTGATCAACGGAGCCCCCGCATAAAAGCGGATGCGTGGTTCCGAAACCACCAGGGGGTTCTTCGCAAAACGCTTGTCTTTGCTGGCATCCGCAACGACTAAAACATCCTCGTGCAAAATCGCGTGCGCACAAAAAGAGATGTCGCGCGAAGTTTGATTGAGATCGATCCCGACCTTTGATTTAAACCACTGCCGGTTTTCATCCACCAGCGTAATCAGCGCCACGGGAGCTTCACAAATATGCGCGGCCAACTCCGTCAGTTCGTCAAAAACCACTTCCGGGATCGTATCCAGCACCTCGTATTGCCAGAGGACTTCGAGCCGCTGCTTTTCGTTCTTGGGAATCGGGGCTTTCATGATGTCGCGATTAGCTTTCTTCTCAGTTGATTAATGCAACAGTAGCAAGATCAAACAATAGACCCTGACCCTGCCAAATCAACCAATCTTTTGCACCCGCTGGCGCTATCACATCGGGTCGCGATTCACATCCTTGTAATAAATATACGCTGCCGGAGTCTTGCCCATCGCTACAAACCATTGCGGGCAATAAGGTGCCATCCAGATGACGTCGCCGGTCTGCACTGGGTGATAATCCTGGTCCAACCGATAAACACCCTGCCCCTTGGTCATCATCAGTCCATGCTCCATGATATGCGTTTCAACAAACGGCAGGGTCGCTCCAGGCTGATACGTAAAAATATTCACTGCCATGTCGAAGGAGGCATTGTCCGGGAGCAACACCTGCAATCTGGCATCTTCATTCCCCAGGAATGGCTGCCCCTTCACCTCGCGTTCGTGGGCTACTATCGGCGTCAGTTTTGCCGTGCCGTGCAACGGTTCATAGTGTTTTTGGAACACAAGCAATTTGGCGCCGTTGGCGGAACCTTGCACATGAATATCCTTCCCTGGCGGAACGTACACATAGCTGCCCGCTTCCAATCGGCTCTTCTTTTCATCCATCACGATGCTGGCGTTGCCCTCCACTACGTAAAAGAAAAACTGGTTCACCCCGGTATTGCCACGCCCATGGCTGTCCTTGTTTAACGTGATGAGTAGCTGGCAAAATTTTGCCCCCATGGCGGGCGAAATCTGCACAATGCAGGTTACATTTTCCCAACCGGGCAGGCTGCTGTTCACATGTCCATCTGGAGTGATCAAGGCATACCGGCTTTTTACTACGGTCCGTGTGGATCCAAATAATCCAGTCATTTTAATTCTTGTTTAAACTTTGACAAATTGTCCTACCGGCTTTGAAACAATTTTACCATCTTTAAATACACTTTGGCCTCTGAGCACGGTTTGCACAACCTGCCCTTTTACTGTCCGACCTACATACGGGCTTTGCTGATGGCGGTATAACAGGTCTGTCCCTCCAATCGTGAACTCCTGCTGCAAATCAACCAGAGCCAGGTCCGCATCCGATCCAACCATCATTCCCTTCTTCGCCTGAGGAAGTTTAAAGCGCTCTGCCACATTGACCGAAACAAATCGGCTCAGCAACTCAAGGGCCACTCTGCGCTTCACATGCCCTTCAGTGATCAACAACGGCCAGGTATGCTGAACTCCGCTGATTCCTCCCCACACCTTGAAGAAATCTGAATTTAATTTCATGGTCGGTGGTGCCGGGGAATGATCTGAACCAATCGTCGTCACGTGCCCCGCCTTGACATATTCCCAGAGCGAGTCTTGCGCTGCCAATGGCCGCAAGGGCGGCGCGCATTTGGCCACAGCTCCCAGTCTGATAACATCCTCTTCTGTGAGGGTCAGATAATGGGGGCAGGTTTCACACGTAACGTCCAGACCAAGCTTCTTTGCTGATGCAATTAGTAAAACGCCCGCTCCACAGCTGACATGGACAATGTGTAATGCACAACCCGTTTCGCCCGCCAAACCCAACGCCCGCTGAATGGCTTCCAGTTCAGCTTCGATCGGTCGGGAATCAAGGTAATCACGAATGGAAGTTTTTCCTGCACTTACGTATTTGCGCGACAGTTCCTCTGTCATTGCATCGCTCTCCGCATGGACGGCCACAAGCTTTCCCAGCTTCTTTGCGCGTTTCATGCCCTCCCTAAGCGTATGATCATCCACACTCTGAAAGTCCTCGATGCCGCTGTTCGACATGAAAGCCTTGAATCCGACGACACCGCGATCTGCCAACTCTTCCAACCTGTCCAAATTTCCCGGTACCAAGCCTCCCCAAAAAGAAAAATCTACAAGTGCCTTGCTTTTGGCTGCCTCAAGTTTCAGATCAAAACTTTCCACATCGACTGTTGGTGGATGTGCGTTCAACGGCATGTCGAAGAACAAAGTCCCCCCACCGGCTGCAAACGCTTTCGTGCCGGTTTCAAATCCTTCCCATTCCGCGCGGCCTGGCTCGTTGAAATGGACGTGAGCATCGATCAAACCTGGCAGCACATGCAATCCCTTGGCTTCGATCACCTCATGGCTGGTGGCTTGCAAGGCGGACTCCAATGCCACAATCCGGCCATCTGCGATTCCGATATCAGCGTTCTTTACTCCAGTGGGTGTGACTACTGTCCCGCCCCGTACGAGCATATCCAATTCAGGCATTCTTCTTCCTTAAAAATTGTATGTTTTGATGTCCCAAAGATAAAATGAAGTCATTCATCACCGCGATCGCAACCCGCACATCGTCCACTTCCACGGATTCCGCAGGATTGTGGCTGATTCCTCCCTTGCAGCGAACGAAGAGCATTGCTACCGGCGTGATCTCTCCCATCACAGCTGCATCGTGGCCTGCACCACTTGGCAGTTCCGTCACTTCCACCAGATGCTGTCGCGCCGCCTTTCCCAATGCCGCTGTCAAATCCCTTGAACAGGGAACCGACTGCACTTCATGAACCAATTCCCAATCCATCGTTACGCCTCTCTTGTAACCAATCTGCCCCGCCAGGTCTTGCAACCGCGCCGTCGCCGAATCTCGTGTTGCATCCACTTGATGTCTGATATCAATGCTTAAAATCACTGTCCCGGGTATCACATTACTTGCTCCCGGTCTGGCATCAATTTGACCCACGGTTGCTACCAATCCTGGTGTTCCCAGTCCGGTTGATTCCACCGCGACAATGAATTCAGCCGCGGCTGCCAGGGCATCCTTCCGCAAATTCATCGGAGTGGTGCCGGCGTGGCCCGCCAGCCCTGTAAACTGAACATTCACCCTCGTCTGCCCGGCAATGGCTGAGACGATTCCCACTGGCTGATGCTTCTGTTCCAGCACCGGCCCTTGCTCGATATGCACCTCCGCATAACCCAGCAACTGTTGGGGATCACGTCGCACCTCCTTCAATTTTTCAGGATCGCCGCCGAATTTTTTGATCGCCTCCGCCATGGAAACTCCCTGCACATCCGTTCGTTTCAAATCCTGTTCGTTAAATTTTCCGGCCAATGCTTTACTGCCTAGATACGTGCTTTGATACCGCACTCCTTCTTCATCGGCAAAACCGATGACTTCAATAGCGAAAGGCAGTTTCACCTTGTTGTCATGCAAATGCTGCACACAGGCAATTGCTGTCAACACACCCAGAGGTCCATCGAACTTCCCGGCGTCACGCACCGTGTCAAGATGTGATCCCAGAATAAAAGTCTTTTCATGCCCTTCCTTGCCCGGATAACGTCCGATCAGGTTTCCAATTGCATCTTGCAATACAGTCATGCCTGCTTCTTGCATCCAAACACCCACTTGCTTGTTGGCCTGACGCATCGCCGGCGAGCAAAATGTCCGCGTAAGCTTCCCCAACTCCTCACTGATACGTCCAAGTGCATCAATGCGCTCCATCACTTTCATTGCGAGGTCGTTAGTACTCATATGTGTCGTTCTTGTTCAGAACCTCTTAAAGCATTTGTCACGCCAATACCACTTCCTTGACACCAATATGAGCATTTGACAGAAGATTTCCACGCTTGAAGCATCCCTGATGATTAACCCTCACAATCATTCTGAATCAACTCCTCTAATCCTTCAGCTTCCTCGATACGTACTATAAGCCCATGGTGACGTCAGTAACGGCACGTGATAGGACGCACCCGCATCTGAAATGCCGAATCGCACCGGCACCTTGTTTAAAAAAAGGGGCTTGTCGCCTTCGCCCCCACTCAAACTCGCGAAATATTCCCCCACATGGAAGATCAATTCATACTCCCCCACTTGCATCTCCTCCGGCCCCAAAAGCGCTGCATCCGTCCGCCCATCCTCATTCAAGCGAACCATCTTCACCAACTTCCGACTCTCGCCTGCCAGGGACCAAAGCTCAATCTGCATCCCTCTCGCCGGACATCCATGCGCCGTATCCAAAACATGTGTGCTTAATTTTGCGGCCATAATTCCGTATAAATTTCAAATCCTGCTCATCCCGCCACCAGATCATTCAAGCGCAACAACGCAATCTTCTCAATCTCCCCCAACGCCGCTTTGATCTCCTCTCCTCGCGTATTCTTTAGCCTGATTTCAAACCCCTTCAAAATTGCCTCTTTCTTGTTCAACCGCGCGCAAATCACAAATGGAAATCCAAACTTCTCCCGATAAGCCGCATTGTTCTTTTGAAACAACGCCACCTCATCCGGGCTCAACGCACTCAACCCCGCACTCGCCTGCTCCCCCTTCGACTCCTGCGTCAAAGTCCCCGCCAATGCCGCGCGCCCCACCAAATCTGGATGCGCCTGGATCAACTTCACCTGCTTTTCTTCGCCTGCCGACTCCACTGTCCTGCAAAGCGCCCGATGCAACTCCTCCTTCGTGGCAAAAGGTTTTTGTGCCCACGTCTCCTCCGCGATCCACGGCGAATGTTCAAACACCGGACCAATAACGAGCACGAATTCGTCACGCGAAAATAAGTTAATTTGAGCAAGTTTCATCATAGCAATATTGGAAATTAATGGATTAATACCGATCTTATTTCTGAGCTTTTCTTTGCAGCCATATCATCGTTTTCTCTGCCAAACCATCAAACGCCCTCACGCACAACTCCAGATGTTCCTCCTTCGTGTCCTCAATTTTATTGTGACTGATCCCATGCAGACTCTGTACGAACATCATCACCGTCGGCACTCCCGCTCGCGCCACTTCCGCAGCGTCATGCAGCGGCCCTGATGGCAACCGATATTTCTTCCCGCAGGTCTCGCCAATCGCCTCATCGCACAAGCCAATTAAATCATTGTTGAACAACACTGGCTCAATCTGCCACAACCGATCCCACGAAACTTTCACTTTTCCTTCCGTCGCAAATCGTTCGCTCGCCGCTTTTGCTTCTCGCAACATCTTTGCCAAAGCCGCTGCATCCAGATGCCGCTGATCCAAAGTAATCCGACATTCCTCCACCACACTCGTTACGATTCCCGGCTTCGTTGTGCAGGAACCAATTGTGCAAACACCGCCATTCCGTTCAGCAATTTTATAAATCTCCTGGCTCATTTTTCCGGCGGCAAGAAAAGCATCCTTGCGCCGGTTCATCGGCGTACTGCCGGAATGCGCTGCCTGGCCATGAAATGTAATCGCATGACGTTCCACACCAAACGTCCCCAATACCGCACCCAGCGGCAAATCAAGGTCCAGCAACACCGGCCCTTGCTCGATATGCAATTCCAAATACGCCGCCGCTTTCTTCAATTCCTTGCCACTCTCTTTCACCCGCTCAAAATCCACTCCGACTTGCTTCAACGCATCCGACAACCGCACACCATCCCTGTCCTTCAAGCCACGCGCCTCTTCCATGTTCAGCGTCCCTGAACAGGCTGACGATCCAAACAAACTCTTCCCGAACCGCGCCCCTTCCTCATCCGCCCAATCGACGAGCCTCACGGTCACGGGTGGCTTGCCTCCATATTGCGCATGGATTCGTCGTAAAATTTCAACGCCCGCCATCACGTTCAGGCAACCATCCAGCCATCCGCCGTTCGGCACGGAATCCATGTGCCCGCCAATCAACAACTCACGCTCTGATTCACCCTTCAACATCGCCCACAAATTTCCCGCCTCATCGCTGTGAATCTCCACTGGCAATTCTTCCAACTTTTTCCGCAGCCACGCTCGTGTCGTGGTCCACATATTTGTAAACGCCACCCGCTGTGCGCCGTTCTCATCGCCCGTCAGGCTCCGTAATTCTTTGAGCTCAGCGATGGTCCGCTTGGGTTGGAGAAAATTGCTCATGTGGGTTTGTTTGAAACAGTTTGGCATTTTACATCGGGATATCTCGATGCGATTTTGTTGTGGCAAACAGCGTTACCACAGCCTTATTATGGGTTATAGAACAAAAATGGAAAGTCAAACCTATGCCTACATTAGCCACCACCGTTGACGGTCTAAAACTTCCAAATCCTTTCATCATCGGCTCCGGACCGCCGGGAACAAATCTCAACGTCATCACCAAGGCATTCAAGGAAGGTTGGGGCGCGGTCATCGCCAAGACCGTCAGCCTGGATTCTTCCAAGGTAGTCAATGTTACCCCGCGCTATGCCAAACTTTTGGCCAACAGCGGCGAAGTGATCGGTTGGGAAAATATCGAACTCATCAGCGACCGCCCCTTTCATTTGTGGATCGAGGAATTCAAGAAGTGCAAGGACCAGTTCCCCGATGGCGTGCTGATCGCCTCCATCATGGAGGAGTACCGCAAGGACGGTTGGATCGAAATCGTGGAGCGCTGCCAGGACGCCGGCGTCGATGCCTTTGAATTGAATTTCTCCTGCCCGCACGGCTTGCCCGAACGCAAAATGGGTGCCGCTATGGGCCAGGACCCGGACGTCCTCAAGGAAGTCTGTGGCTGGGTCAAGAGCGCAGCCAAAAAACCGGTCTGGGCAAAAATGACGCCGAACGTCACCCACATCGAAGACCCCAGCCGCGCAGCGTTGCTCGGCGGTGCCACCGGTCTCAGCGCCATTAACACCATTCGCAGTGTGACTGGCGTGAACTTGGATACCCTGCGCCCTGAACCCACGGTTGAAGGCTACACCACGCCCGGCGGTTACTCCTGCAAAGCTGTCAAGCCCATCGCGCTCCGCATGGTCATGGAGATCGCTCAAATGATTCGCAAGGAATTCCCCGGTCGCTCACTCTCCGGCCTCGGAGGAATCGAAAGTGGCAACGACGCCGCCCAATTCATTCTGCTCGGCTCGGACACCGTCCAGGTTTGCACGGGCGTCATGAAGTTCGGTTATGAATGTGTCAAACCGATGTGTGAAGAGTTGCTCAACTTCATGGCCAAACACAAGTTCGAAACGCTGGCTGATTTCAAAGGCAAAAGTCTGGATTATTTCACCACGCATGCCGACCTCGTCAAACGCCAGACCGAACGCAAAGCCGCCCAAAAAGCCGCTTCGACAAAAAAAGTCGTCACCAGCGACGGCGAATGGCACGGCGACGAATTTGTAAAACAATCCGATGAATTGTCGCGGGGCTAATCAGTTATTACTCGAATCAAATCAGCGAGATCGACTCCTGCATCCTTCTGCCAACGGCGTTGGGTGCTTTGTGGTCAGCCTCCATATTTAGCACTTCGTTCCCTTTACTTTTTTATTAATGAAATCCACCACAGTTCTCACTCCGTGCCCCAATTACATCGGCGGCGATTGGCTCACTGTCTCTGACGTCGCCACCACTCCCGTCCACAACCCGTCCACGGGCGACATCATCGCCGAAACTCCCATGTGCACACCGCAGCACGTAGAGGCCGCTGTCAATGCCGCGCACGCTGCCTATCCCGGCTGGTGGGAAACGCCCCCAACCGAACGCGCCCGCATTTTTTTCAAATTCAAAATGTTGCTCGAAGAAAACTTCGAAGCGCTCGCGCAGATGGTCACTCGTGAGCACGGCAAAACGCTCGTCGAATCTCGCGGCGACGTCCGTCGCGGCATCGAGATGGTCGAATTCGCCTGCGGCATTCCCTCTCTGTTAATGGGCGACATTCTCGAGAACGTTGCCCGCGGCATCGATTGCGATGCCATGCGTCAACCTCTCGGCGTCTGCGTCGGCATCACTCCCTTTAACTTCCCCGCAATGGTCCCACTCTGGATGTATCCCGTGGCCTTGGTTTGCGGCAACACCTTCGTCTTGAAGCCGAGCGAAAAGGTTCCCCTCACCGCCATTCGCATCGCGGAACTCCTCGAACAATCGGGCTTGCCCAAAGGCGTGCTTAACATCGTTCACGGCGGACGCGATTGCGTCGATGCCTTGCTCAAGCATCCCAAAGTCAAAGCCATTTCTTTTGTCGGCTCTACGCCGGTCGCCAAACAAATCTTCGAGATCGGCACCAAACATGGCAAACGCGTGCAATCCAATGGCGGTGCGAAAAACTACATCCTCCTGATGCCCGATGCCGATGTGGAAAATTCTGTGCGTGGCGTGACGGAAGCCGCTTTCGGCTGCGCCGGTGAACGTTGCATGGCCGGTTCCACTGCCATCGTGGTGGGAGATGCCGCCAAGACTGTTCTGCCCACTCTCGCCGAAGTAACGCGCAAAATTCAAGTCGGCCCCACCGACCGCAGCCCTCAACCCCACATGGGACCCGTCATCACTAAGCAACATCGCGACCGTGTTTGCGAACTCGTTGACGCTGGCATCAAGGAAGGTGCCAAGGTTTTGGCGGACGGTCGCAATGTTAAAGTCGACTCCGCCCCGAACGGCTTCTTCGTCGGTGCTACTCTCCTCGATGAAGTGCAGAGCAGCATGACTGTCATGCGCGAGGAAATCTTTGGCCCCGTCCTCAGCGTCATGCGTATGGACGACCTCAATCAAGCCATCGAAGTCGCCAATCGTTCCGCCTTCGGCAATGGCGCCTCCATCTTCACCCGCTCCGGCAAGGCCGCCCGCGAATTTAAACACCGCGTCAAAGCCGGTATGGTCGGCATCAACATCGGCGTGCCTGCCTCCATGCCCTGGTTCCCCTTTAACGGTTGGGACGATTCCTTCTTCGGCGATCTCCACATGCAAGGCAAGGAAGGGGTCCAATTTTTCACCCAGCTCAAAGTCACCACCAGCCGCTGGTTCAGCTACGGCGAAGGCGATATTTGGCATCGGGAGGGGAATCGTTAACCGCCTTTGGCCTTGGCTTAGCTGCCAAAAAGGCTCACATTAACGCCATGAAACGGATGGAGGAGATTAAGTGCGCAGTATCTGAAACTAGATGGACAAAAGTCCGATTACCCTGAAAGAGTAACCTAATACAGCCCAGGGCAAAACCCTGGGTTTGACTCTGCACATCTGCCAATGGTTGAGAATGCAATTTATGCAGCGGGATATAGATAGGATAATAGCTAGATTGAAGGATGAATTTCCAAGCCTTCTTGTTCAGCAATTGAAGAAGACTCATCCCGCAGACGACGATGGCCTCTGGTGGGTCAAGCTGTCCGAATGCGAAGAAGAAATCCAGATCGAGTCTCCCTCTGGAAACGTCCCCTTCCTGATCGAAGCGGACTCCATTGTTAAAAAAAATGCTTCCGAAGAGGAAGTAATTGCCTTTATCAAAGAATTTAGATTCGGAAACCCGCACCACAAAGAATAACAATTTCCAACGAACGATCACTATGCCGCTCCTAATCAAAAACGGCGAAATCATAACGACCTCCGCCCGCTACACCGCCGACATCTACTGCGAAAACGAAGCCATCACGCGCATTGATCGCAACATCGATGCCCCACCCGGCACGGAGATCATCGATGCCACTGGCAAATATGTCTTCCCCGGCTTCATCGATCCGCACGTCCATATTTATCTGCCCTTCATGGGCACCTTCTCGAAGGACACCTACGAAACCGGCAGCAAGGCCGCGCTCGTCGGCGGCACAACCACACTGATCGAAATGTGCTGCCCTTCACGCAAGGAGGAAGCCCTGGCCGGATTCGAAACCTGGATGTCTCAAGCCGTCGGCAAATCCGCCTGCGATTTTACGTTCCACATGGGCGTCACCAAATTTGATGACATGGCTGAAGCGCAACTCCGCGAGATCGTAAAGCGTGGCATCAGCTCTTTCAAAATCTTCCTGGCCTACAAAGGCGCTTTCGGCATCGACGATACCGAACTCTACCGCACACTTAAGCTGGCGAAGGAACTCGGTGTCGTCGTCACCGCTCATTGCGAAAACGAAACCCTCGTCGCTGAACGCTCCAAGGAACTGCTCGCCGCCGGTAAAACCGATCCCGGCCAACATCACGAGAGTCGGCCTCCAGTCGTTGAAGCGGAAGGCGTTCACCACTTAATGACTTTCGCGGAACTCACAGGCGCCTCCACCTACATCGTTCATCTCAGTTGCCAGGAAGCACTCAATGAAGCAATCGCCGCCCGTCAACGTGGTGTCGATGTCAAAGTCGAAACCCTCATCCAATATCTCGTCCTCGACAAATCCTACGCCGAACGTCCGAATTTCGAAGGCGCGAAATATGTCATGTCTCCTCCCCTGCGCGACGTCCGTAATCAGTCTGTCCTTTGGAACGGCCTCCGCTCCGGCCTCGTGAACACCGTCGCCACCGATCACGCTCCTTTCGATTTCAAAGGCCAGAAACCGATGGGCAAGGATGACTTCACCAAAATTCCCAATGGTATCCCCTCTCTCGAAGAGCGCATTAACCTGCTCTACACTTACGGTGTAAAAACCGGCAAAATCGATATCCATACCCTCGTCGATGTCGCGAGCACGCAGGTTGCCAAAACATTCGACCTCTTCCCGCGCAAAGGCGCCATCCAACCCGGCAGCGACGCCGACCTCGTCATCTTTGATCCCAATTATCGCGGCACCATTTCCGCCAATTCACAAATGATGAACGTCGATTACAGCGCATTCGAAGGCTGGAAACTCGAAGGCCGCCCCAGCGCCGTCACCGTCCGCGGCCAAGTCGCCGTAAAAAACGGTAAATTCGTCGGCACCATCGGGCGTGGTAAGTTCCTGGAACGAAAACCAAGTCATTTCTAGTCTTCGCATAATATGGGATGGGCCACTGCTTACATCGAAAAATTGAAAAACGGCGAGACAGTGCAGTTTCGTCCGCGTGGCAACTCCATGTCTGGCAAGATCGAATCAGGACAACTCTGCACCGTTGAACCCGTAAAAATTGAAAACTTGGAAGTCGGCGACATCGTCCTCTGCAAGGCCAATGGGTTTCAATATCTGCATTTGATAAAAGCCATTCAGGGTGAGCGCTTCCAAATTGGAAACAATCGTGGCAGAATCAATGGATGGGTTGGTAGGAACGCCATCTACGGCAAATGTGTCCGAATCGTGAAATAACTTATGCCCGCTTTACCCGAGCAAGCATCGACACCCGATGAGCTGATCGCCATCGAAGGCAGCCACCTCTACAGCCCCGACCTCGCGCCCGTGCCACCCGAGCGGCGTAAATGGGGCATGTGGAATTTCGCCGCGCTCTGGATTTCCATGGCCGCCTGCATTCCCACTTACATGCTTGCCTCCTCGCTCATCGATGGCGGCATGAACTGGTGGCAGGCGATTCTCACCATCTTCCTTGCGAACCTCATCGTCCTCATTCCAATGATTCTGAATGCCCACGCCGGAACGCGCTACGGCATTCCCTTCCCCGTGTTTTGTCGCGCCTCCTTTGGCACGCACGGAGCCAACGTCCCCGCTCTCCTTCGCGCTCTCGTCGCCTGCGGTTGGTTTGGCATCCAGGCATGGATTGGTGGCAATGCCATCTTCAAAATCCTGGCCGTCTTTGTCCCCTCGCTCGCCGCCACTCCTGCCCAAAATGCCTTTGGCATCACCTTCCCGCAGTTCCTCTGCTTCATGCTTTTTTGGGGCATCAACATGTGGGTCATCTACAAGGGCATCGATTCCATTCGCCTGCTGCTCAGCTTCAAAGCTCCTCTCCTCATCGTGCTCGGCCTCCTGCTGCTCGGCTGGGCCTACAGCGCCGCGGGCGGTTTCGGCCCCATGCTTTCCCAACCTTCCGCCTTCGATCCCGGCCAACCGAAAGATGGCCAATTTTGGAAATATTTCGTCCCCGCGCTCACTGGCATGATCGGCTTCTGGGCGACTCTTTCGCTCAACATCCCCGATTTCTCCCGTTACGCCAAATCCCAGCGCGATCAAGTTCTCGGCCAAACCATCGGCCTGCCACCTACCATGGCGCTCTACGCATTCATCGGCGTCGCCGTCACCTCTGCCACCACCATCATCTTCAAGAAAACCATCTGGGACCCGGTCGATGTTCTCACTCACTTTACCAATCCCTTCGTGCTGATCATTGCCATGCTCGCACTCTGCATCGCCACTCTGGCGACCAACCTCGCCGCCAATGTCGTCAGCCCGGCCAACGACTTTGCAAATCTGGCTCCCAAATTTATTTCATTCCGAACGGGCGGTCTCATCACCGGAATCATCGGAGTGCTGATCATGCCCTGGAAACTTCTGGCCAATCCTTCCGGTTACATTTTTACCTGGCTGGTCGGCTACAGCGCTCTGCTCGGCCCCATCGGTGGCATCATGATTGCCGACTATTTTCTCATCCGCAAATGCAAGCTCAGCCTCGTGGATCTCTATAAACCAGATGGCGAGTATCGCTACACCAAAGGCTTCAGCCTGGTGGGTTTGTTCGCCTTGATTGTTAGCATCCTGCCCAACGTCCCCGGCTTTCTGGCCACAATCAACGTAATCCCCAAGGACAAGCTCCCTCCCTTTCTCATGACGATTTACAGTTATGCCTGGTTTGTCGGCTTCCTCATTGCCTTCCTGCTCTATTCCATTTTGCGAAGTCTCGCTCCGGCGATGAAGCCTTTGGCCGGCATCAAACCATCCACCCCCGCTTTGCCGTAACACATCTCAACTTGACTTACGCCACCACTCTAGCAGTCTAAACTCATACTATTGTAAATGATGATCCTATGAAGACACCGACATTGCCTCTATTCAACTATACTCCGAAGCCTTATACCGGTCCTTCCGCCGAAGAAGTGCTCCGTCTCCGCAAGGAATTTCTCAGCCCCGCTCTCTTTCTTTACTACAAGAAGCCGGTCATGTTCGTGGAAGGCAAAGGCCAATACATTTTTGACGAAAAAGGCCGCCGCTATCTCGATGGTCTCGGTGGCATCGTCACCATCAGCGTGGGCCACTGCCATCCCCATGTGTTGGAAGCCGTAAACAAACAAAACGCCACGCTCCAGCACAGCACCACTATTTATCTTCATCCAAACATCGCCGAGTTCGGCCAGAAGCTCGCCTCCAAGATGCCTGGCGACCTCAAGGTCTGCTATTTCGTCAACTCCGGTTCCGAAGCCAACGACCTCGCAATGCTCATGGCCCGCGCTTATACCGGCAACTACGACATGATTGCCTTGCGCAATTCCTACCATGGCGGCAACGCCTCCGGCATGGCGGCGACCTCCCATAGCACCTGGAAATTCAACGTCCCCCATAGCTTCGGCGTCCATCATGCCATGGCCCCCGATCCCTATCGTGGACCTTACGGCCGCAACGATCCCGATGCCGGGAAGAAATATGCCGCAGACGTGAAAAACCTCATCGACTTCGGCACCTCCGGTCAGATCGCCGGTTTCATCGCTGAATCCATTCAAGGCGTTGGTGGCGTTATCGTCTTCCCGGACGGCTACCTGAAGCATGCTTACGAGCACGCCCGCGCTGCTGGTGGCGTCTGCATCGCTGACGAAGTCCAGGCCGGCTTCGCCCGCACCGGAACACACTACTGGGGCTTTGAAACTCAAGGCGTCATTCCCGACATCGTCACCATGGCCAAAGGCATCGGCAACGGCTGTCCCCTCGCCGCCGTCGTCACCACGCCTCAAATCGCCAGCGTCCTCGCCAAGCGCATTCATTTTAATACCTTCGGCGGCAACCCCGTTGTCTGCGCTCAGGGCAAGGCCGTCATGGAAGTTATCGAAAAGGAAAATCTCCAGGCCAACGCCCTCAACATGGGCAGCTACGTCCTCGCCGGTCTCGAACGCCTCAAGGAAAAACACAACATTATCGGCGACGTCCGCGGCAAGGGATTGATGCTCGGCATCGAACTCGTCAAGGACCGCACCACCAAGGAACCGGCCAAGTCTGAATGCGCCCAGATACTCGAAACCTGCAAAGACCTCGGCCTGCTGCTCGGCAAAGGCGGTCTCACTGGCAACATTATCCGTTTCGCTCCCCCGATGTGCATCAACAAGGGCGACGCTGATTTCATGCTCGAAGTCTTCGACGCCGCATTCTCCACGCTGTAAGCCAATGAAGTTGGCCCATCAACAATATGGCAAGGACCGTGTGCGCGTAATGAAAGTTACGCGCAACGGTTCAGAACATACCGTCAAGGAAGTCGACGTCTCGGTGGCTCTGGAAGGTGATTTCGTCAGCTCCTACACCAGCGGTGACAACAGTACAGTCGTGCCCACGGACACGATGAAAAATACCGTCAACGCCCTCGCCAAACAACATCTCGGTGGCGAGACCGAACGCTTCGGCATCGCCCTTGGTGAACACTTCCTCAAGCATTACAGCCAAATTCAAAAGGTCACACTCCACCTGAGCGAGCGCATGTGGAAACGCCTGAGCATCGATGGCAAACCCCATCCGCACGCCTTCTCCGGCAATTCCGAGGCCTGCCCGTTTGCCCATGTCACCTGTAACCGCGACAAGATATTGGTCGAATCCGGCATAAAGGATTTGCTTATCCTTAAATCGACAGAGTCAGGCTTCGAGGGTTATCCCAAATGCGAGTACACCACCCTGCCTGAAACCAAGGATCGCATCATGGCCACGAGTCTTGAGGCCAGCTGGACTTTTCAAAAATCGCCAAAACTTTATGGCGAAGCCAATCGGAAGATTTTAAATGAGATGCTTGCCATCTTTGCGAACAACTACAGCCCCTCCGTCCAGACTACCCTCTACCAAATGGCCGAAGCTGCGTTGAAAGCTGTTCCCGAAATCTCCCGGGTAACTCTGAAAATGCCAAACAAGCATTACCTGCTCATCAATTTAAAACCGTTTGGATTGGAGAATAACAACGAGGTGTTCGTACCCACGGAAGAACCACACGGTCAGATAGAAGCCACGGTCACCCGGGATTAATTCCGTCAGCGCCCTACCGTCTGAAGAAGGTTATTGTGCCACCGGCAGGTAAACGGTAAACGTCGTTCCCTCGCCAACCTTTGTTTTGACGTGAAGCGCAGCCTTCGCCTCTTTGATGAGCCGTTGCACCACGTTCAAACCCAGCCCCGTTCCCTGTGAAGCGGATTTCGTCGTGAAGTAAGGATCAAAAATTTTGGGAAGGACATCTCCACAAATCCCGGGGCCAGTGTCCTTCACTGCAATAGCCAATAGTGGACCGACATTTTTGAAACCCTCGCGGTTGAGAAAACGTTCCTCGCCATTGTCCTCAAACCTGGAAAGATCCACCGCATTGGGAAGAAACCGGCCGTCAATCACCACGGAATGCTTTTGCGGCGAGCATTGGAAACCGTTTACCGCCAAATTCAACAGGATTTGAATTAGATCGGTGCCGTTGATCTTTACTGTCACATCGTCGCTCAACCGATCAATTACGAATTCATTGTCTCTTACATAGGGATGCACCCTAAGCAACTCATGAAGGTCAGCCAGGATGTGGTTGACTCCCACGGGAGGATTCTCATCCGAATTCTGCCGTAGAAAGCTCAAATACCGGCGGGAAATTTCGATACAGTTGGTGACCTGACGCGTAATGGTTTTGAGACGATCCTTCAAGAAATCCAAATCTTCTCCTTCGAGTTTCGGACTGCTCCCGATCCGCTGATTCATCAATTGAATGAATCCGGAGATGACCGTCAATGGACCATTGATATCATGAATGATGCTGGCATAAATTTCCCCCCTCGTGCGGGTGATTTCCTCCACCATCTTTTGATTCTGCAATTCCTTTTGCAGTTCGTTCAGTTGCTGACCATTGTTTCGGATCTCTTCACCGAGCGATCGACGCTCCATCGCATTGGACACGGCCTTGCGCATCGTGGAAATGTCGAATGGCTTGTTCAGATAGTCGCACGCACCCAATCGCAAAGCCAGGCGCAATGTATCCACAGTTTCATAGGCCGTGAGCATGATCACTTCAATTCCCGGATCAATGCTCTTCAAATGTTCCAGCAACTCCACCCCGGACATTCCAACCATTCGGATGTCAGTGATGGCTACATCAATTCTATTCTGCTTGGCCAACTCGATGGCGCGGACACCGTCATTGGCCATCAGGAGATTGTATTCGTCCTTGAAGACTACTCGTAAGGACTGACGCGGCCCTTCCTCGTCATCGACGATGAGCAACGTCCGCTTCTGTGCTGCCGCGCCAAAGGTTGGCTGCGGCTTAGAAATGGTAGCCGAGTGAGACGAGGAGTGCATGGCTTATGTATTCGTATTTACCATCTGCGCTTTGACCAAACGGAAATGATGGCGCACTACCAGTTACAGTTCGAGTAGGGCCATAGGCAAATTGATAAGACGCATCCCAACTGAACTTCGAGTACGTCTTTCCTACCCCGATACTGAAGACATGTCTATCTGAATCGGGGATTGCCGGGCTAAATGTAGCCGTCGGCACGGAGTTCTCGCTGAAGATATAACCACCGCTTACGCGCCAGCCTTCACCGAAATAACGGGTGGCGCCAAATTCATAGAACCAGCTTGATGCCCAATTGAAAACCAACGGCAATGTTCCAGAGAATTGCTGCTGCAGATTGACCGTCTGCAAGCGGTTCCAATCCGTCCAGTCGGCATCGAACTCAAGATTCCAGTCCGGCGTTGGCCGATAGGAAAGCCCAACCACCACATTTTGAGGAAACTTGAATTCTGCTCCTGCCGGTTGGGTGAACGACGGCACAAAAGGCTCTCCCCCGGCCGTGCTGGAGGTTCCATGGAAGCCCATCGTGGTCTGACTGCGATAGCTCGCACCGAAGGATAGTTCTTCAATCGGCTTCCACATTGCCCCGGCGGTGAAACCCGGGGTCACATCGTCACCTCTAAAGCGAAACTCGTTTCCCGGGAAAGGGAGAAATCCGCGACGCAAGTCCACGTTGCCGTAATTGATCGTCGGGCCGGCCGCAATGGAAAACGAATCACAAACCTTCCAGGACAAAACCGGGTTGATGCTGAAATAGGTAAGATCTCCGCGAGTCGCCAAAGTGCGGAACGAGGTATTGTCAGGCCATTCCAAGCCCAATCCATAGGGCGAGTACACCCCCAAGCCCAACGTCAACGGAGTATCCTTTAAATGGGCACTATAGTAAATTTGCGGAACAGCCTGAAATTTGTCCTTGGTATCAAACGATCCGGTCGGACCGCTATATTTGTCCTTAAGGTAGATGCCATAAAATCCCGCGCGGACATTTTGATCCTCCAATTGGGAAATTCCTGCCGGGTTGTAATAAATGGCCGAGGGATTATCTGCCGTTGCTACGAACGCGTTACCACGGGAACTTGCGAATGCATCCTGATCGGGAATACGAATACCCAGTCCAAACACCATGCCTGGAGAAGCAACTGCTGCTGCGGACACCAACAAAGCCGATTTCAATTTCATAGTCTAAGGGTCAACTTCTGGCTGTTTAATGTTAATCTCAGTAATCAGCCCGTATCTCAAGCAGAATTATTGCCAATCTGCAATTCAACCCCTTTTTCACTGCAAAGCATGGTGCGGAACCTCGGCAGAAACCAATGGCAGCGAGATGGTCACCGTCCCCGATTGTCCTTCCCTTGGCCGGGCAATTTCAATCTTACCCTGATGTGTCTCGATGATCTTCCGGCTCACGGTCAGGCCTAAACCCAGACCCACATTCCGGGTGGTGAAGAAAGGTTCTGATCCTTTTTGCGAAGCTTCAGGTGTAAAACCTGTCCCCGTATCCTGCACTTCGATATGCACCCAGCGACCACCCTTGGCATCATCATCTGCGCGAGTGCTCACCTTTACTTTCGGTGCTGGCGTGTTTGCCTGCAGTGCGTTCAACATGACTTCGGCCAGGGCATGTTTCAACCCTGCGCGATCGCCTGCCAACAAAAGGGGCTGGCCACCGGTTTCATACTGCAGGAACACCGGTTGTTCTCCATGATGTTTTTGGGCTTCACGAAAAGCCTCTTCAATCAGCTTGGAAACCGGAATCGGTTCCCCCGACGGTGAACGGTCCTGAGCCAGGAAAAGCATCTGCTGTCCCAGGCGGGCAATACGTTTTACTCCATCCGCCAAAGCTGCCTCAAGTGAATCCCTGAATTCCGGGTCCTTATATTGCTGGGCGAAAAGCTGCTGATGAGTTGAAAGTGGCACGACTGCGTTGCCGACCTCGTGGGCCAAACGCTCCGCCATCTTTTTAACCATGCGCAGGTTGGCTGCCTCCACCTCCACTTTTTGCAACCGCTCGTTATGAGTGACATCATCCACCAGCAAAAGCACGGCGCTCGGCACGCCCTGACTTTGCTTTTGGAAGGGTGAAATCGTGATCCTGTAGATGGTATCCCCTCCATGGGGCGGACGATATTTGAATGGTGCAATCGCCAATCCGGTATTGAGCGCTTCAAAAACCTTGCTTCCCAACACCTGTGGCAGATCGCTGAATTCCATTGCCCCCTTCCGGCCTGGTGCCGTGAAGTAATCACGTGCCATTTTGTTCGCGTGCTGCACGGTCAGATCGCGCCCAATGACCACGCAACCGGAACTCAACTGACGCAGGATGTCACCCATCATTTCATGATTGGTGGCCACCTGGTCGTGCAACCAGATGTTCTTGATGGCCATCCCTAATCCTTCGAGCATGTAAAACACCAGGGTCAGCTCCTCATTGGTCAGCGGCTCGCCCGTCACACGGCGATCGAAAAACGCCACCCCCATCAGCATTTCACGATCTAAAATAGGTAAAGCGACCTCGGAGCCCAGCAACTCAAACTCCTTGCGCATTTCCGGATCATCATGCACTGCATCGGTGTCGCGTCTTAAAATCCGCCCTTCCCGGGCAATGTGGCCACCGACACCGGAGTTAAGGGAAAGGGCAAAGTGCTGCAACAATTCCTGCTGCAAGCCGATGGTGCAGGCTGAACGCAATCGGCGCGCGTCATCCAGGTCCTTCGCCTGCGAAAGCATTTCCGGAGACGGAACCAGGAAAATGGCAGCACGATTCACCGCCACGGTTTCACGCAGCAAAAGCAGGAATTGTTTGAGAATCGATTCCGTGGACAGGCTGTGCGGCAACAATGCCGAGAAGCTGCGCAACACTTCCAGGGTTTTCTGCGAAGGACGATTACCCTCTGCTGGTTTTGCTTCAATAACCGACCGTAGCGAAGGTTTTTCCGCCGTCCGGGTTTCGACTGGGAGGAATCGATCCAACAATGAATTCAACAACTTGGCACGTACCGGCTTGGTGAGAATATGACCCACTCCCAGCAGATAGGCCTCTTCTTCCCACTCCCATTGCGTTGCATTCGCATAAACCAAAATGGGAGCAGCCGGCAACCAGCGGCGCACGGTTTCGATGGTGCGGATGGGGCGGATGGTCGTTAGTTCCGCATCGAGGATGCACCCGTCCACTCTGCCCTGGCTGACCAGCACGTCGCCCGCGCGTAATTCGGCCTGGTACACCACACGGTACCGACCTGCGTCCACAACGGCGCGAATGGCTTCGGCCAGTCCCTGAGTATCCGCTAAAACGAGCAATGTTTTCATGCTACACCCACCTGCGCCTGGGCAGGATTATACTTTCCATTATTACCCCTGCGACTGGGCAGATCCACCTGCACAGTTGTTCCCTTTTTCTCTTCGCTGACAATGTTCAAATTGCCACCGTGTAAATTCATGATCTTGCGCGCTATGGCCAGACCAAGCCCAAACCCGCGGCGTTCATCCCCGACGTTCTTCGTGCTGAAATAAGGTTGAAACACTCGCTTCAGGTTTTCCGCACTGATGCCGTCACCGGAATCAATAATCTCCAGGCGATACCATTCCCGGCTGAATTCAGTCCTCGGCAGCTTCAACAACCGGATATTGATGGCCGAGCCTCGCGGCGAGGCGTCGATGGCATTCGAAATCAGATTCCCCATCATGCGTTGGATCAACACCTCATCCATTTCAGCATGACATCCGGTTAATCCTTGAATGTTCAATTCCACACCCTTGCGCTGAGCTGCGGGTTCCATCAATTCCACCGCCGCACGGATGGTTTCATCGAGCCGGCTGGATTGAACCTGCAAGGAATGTGTATTGGAAAAGAACAGGGCTTCCTTCACATAGGAGCGAACCGTTTCCACATTGCGCAGCGCAACCGGTAAAAGGTCGTCAATGACATCCTGGTCGGGAGTGCCGCCGCTGAACAATTGCAGGAAGGTTTGTGCCGGCGTGAGCAGGTTATTCAGGTCGTGAGCCAATCCCCGGGACATGCGCCCGAGCAGTTCCTGCTCCTGTGCCATATGAATCTGATTCTTAAGACGCACCTGATTCAGAATCAAACTCAAGTTCTGAACCAACTCAGTCATCAAACGAAGATCTTGCTGGGTATAAGGCTCTCCACTCTCCTTGGGGCCGATAAGCAGCAGGCCGAAGGGATCATCTGCTGTAAACAAAGCAAAGCAAAATTCCGGGTCAAACTGCTTTAACTGTTTGCGCGCGCCCCGTTCCAGTTCGCTTTCTCCAGGCATCGCATAGGCAATCTTGCACGCCAGGTAATCAGGTTTGACAGTGGTAAAAAGCTGGAATATCGGGGTGTCCAATTGCAGATCCGGCAGGGGAACCCGCAGTCGCGCCGGATACGAATGGAACAAAGAAAATCCATGCGTGCTCTCGTCCAGCAGAATGATTTGATAGCTTTGCACTCGCATGGTCTTGACGAGCAACTGCCGCAGTTCGTCCAGCACCATTTTGGGCTCGGGATTGTTGCGCATCGTGCGAATCAGAGCCTGCACCGTGTCGTGGTACTCAAATCGGTCCCCAAGAATGCGCCGTTCCAGAGCTTCCTCCCCTCTTCCGAAGAATCTCGGAAATAGGATTGATGCCACAATCGCCGTGACCAGCAGCACTCCCAAGGCTCCAAAGAAGGAAAAATTGTTGAATCGCTCGGGAGCAGCCCGAGTGAGCAGGAACAACAACACGAACCCCAAAAGCATCATGAAGCTGACACGAACCACCTGCGCAGCAAACCGGCTCATGACCAGGTGGATGTCCAGCAACTTATGTTGCAATACGCTGTAAGCAATGATGAAGACATAGAACACCGCCGCTACATTGCCGAACGGGTACACCTTGTGTTCATTAAACGGGAATGGGTAGCGATCGATTCTCAGGATTGGCAGAAGATCATTGGTACCAAAGACAATCAAAATTCCCAAAGCCAACATCAACGACCTCAACCGCGCACGATGCAGTTGCGGCAATGTGCGTTGCTTATAATAGAGCATGAGCATCGTCGAACTCGTCGAAATGGCGTATAGCCCCAGGAACACAAAGAAAAATGGACCGGCTATGGAATAATAGGCATGCACTCCATTTGCATAATCCAGTTTATGCACTCCCTGAATGAAGTAGTGGCTGCTAAACAGGCTGAACGCGAGCAGAAAGTGCAATGCATAAAACAAATACAACAAGGGGCCTATGGAAATACGGGCGATCAGGAGACAAAGATGCAAATTGGTCACGGGCAGGAAAATAACGCCAAATTGCAGGAAATGAGCCCAATAGAGTGCCGCCGCCTGGTCCTCAACTTTGAACAAATAATAGGCCCCAAGGTTCCAGATGGTGACCGACATTCCCCACATGAAATACACGCGATTCAGCACCGAACGCAGATCACGGCTAAGCACAAAGAAGGTCAACGCCAGGTTGGCGATAACAGCGAACAATGCAGCTAGCTGGGGAAAATTCATCGTTTACGGTGAATAGGCCTTCAAAACCAGACAAGCGTTTTTACCGCCAAATCCGGCATTCAAATTAACGGCCACCTTCACTGGATATGGGCGCGAATGGTTGGCCACATAATCCAGATCGCACCCATCAGCCGGGTCGTTCAGATTAATGGTTGGCGGCAACTCTTGATGCTTCAAAGCCAGCGCGCAGACCGCTGTCTCAATGGCTCCAGCGGCGCCCATCAAGTGTCCTGTGATTGCCTTTGTGGAACTGATGGCGAGCCGACGGGAATGCTCATGGAAAACGTGCTTGATCGCTTTCGTCTCAATGGGATCGTTCGACTGCGTCGCGGTACCGTGCGCATTGATGTAACTCACTTCGGAAGGATGAATGCGCGCCTTGCGCAAAGCTTTCTCCATTGCACGGCGAAACCCAATTCCCTCGGGATGAGTGTTGGTGGAGTGATAAGCCTCGCAACTGCGGCCATGACCGATCACTTCTGCATAAATTTTCGCGCCTCGCACCAGTGCGTGGGACAATTCCTCCAACACCAGAAAGACCGCGCCTTCACCCAGTACAAAACCGTCTCGCGAACGATCAAAAGAACGCATGGCCCTCTGCGGATTGTCACTGTGGCGTGTCATCACGTCGAGCAGACAGAACCCGCCATACATTGGTTCTGCCATGGTATCATCAGTTGCCCCGGCCACCATCACATCAACTTCATCATCCTGAATCATTTTCAGGCCGTAACCCACCGCGTCATTGCCCGAGGCACAACCTGAGCAGTAGGTAATCGCATGCCCTTTGATCCCCAATTCCAGGGCGATTCGACTGCTTCCTTCGCCGCAATACGCATTAATCACCGTGAAGGGGCTCAGTCCACGATACCCCTTTTTCAGATAAGTCTGCTGCCCCTCGAACATGCTCTCCATGCCGCTAACCGTCGTGCCTTCCACCACCCCGGTCCGGTCCGGGTCGATGCTGGTGAAGTCAACTCCTGAATCCTGAACTGCCATATAGGCTGCCGCAATGGAATACTGCGTCACCACGTCACAACGACGGGCCGTCTTGGAATCCATGTAAAGTGTGGGATCAAAATCCTTGACCTCAGCCGCCAATTTGTTCGGCATTTTGTTGGTATCGAAGCGTGAAACAAACCCGGCAGCGCTGATGCCGCGACGGATGTTATTCCAAAAAGTCTCGACACTATGACCACTCGGGGTCATGAAACCCATTCCGGTAATGACAACGCGGCGAGGAGGAATGTCGTAGCTCATTTGGTGCTGGGCCATTTATAAGGAAAGATTGCCGGCGTTTCCTGCTGATAGTCCTTATAGGTCGGACCAAACTTTTCGATAAGTGCGGATTCTTCCAATTTCAGCCGCATCAATAATGCCGGAATAAAGAGCAGAGTCACCGCCATCATGGTCCAGTAGGCATTAAAAATAAATCCGCCGGATAAGAGTTCCAAAATCATCGAAAAATAAGTCGGATGACGGACAAAGCGGAACGGCCCGGATCGCACAAACTGATGATTGTCCCGAATTTCCACATGCAGGCTCCAGAACTTACCCAAAGCCGCAATCGCTCTTCGCCGCAAGGCAAATGAGAAAAATGCACAAAGCCAACCCGCAACAAAGGTTGGCCAGAACAATTGCGAGTGCCGTATCAAAAATTCCACCAAACCGCCTGCCACCATCACCGTTCCGGCAAGCACAAAAAGTCTGAATGTCAAATTTTCCTTAACCGGCCCACGAATCGTATCACGTTTGGTTCGTAATTCGATGATTCGTGCCGTGTAGATGAGGAAAACAGAGGCTATGGGTATAAAAATCTCAGGTTTCATAATCCAAACCGTCATCGCATCATAGGATATTCATTATTTCAGCCGCAATCTCTATATTCCAGACAACAAGAAGCCAGCGTCACAATCGCTTGTGGCTGGAAACAACCGTAAGTCTCGTTCTGCTAATGCTTTCTAAATGTTTTTCTTCCCTGCGATAAGCAATTTTTAATCCATTTTCACTCTTGCAAAACGCTTTCACTTAAGTTTTAGTACATATCAACGAATCAGGATATGATTATATGTCTAACTTTCTAAACCGACTGAACCAAGGTGTTCTCTTGGGAGACGGGGCGATCGGCACGCTTCTCTATCAGCGCGGCCAGCCGCTAAACGCTTCCTATGATGCCCTCAACCTGCAGCATCCGGAGATTGTCAGCCAACTTCATCGCGATTACCTGGACGCCGGCGCGCACTTGATCGAAACCAATACGTTCGGAGCCAATCGAATTAAGCTGGAAAAATTCGGACTGGCTCAAAAAACGGTGGATATAAATAAGCACGGTGCGCAGTTGGCGCTCGAAGTCGCTTGCGGGCGCGGAGCCTTCGTGGCCGGATCGGTAGGTCCTCTGTCGGCGGATCCCTCCAGCCTATCGACTCAGACGAAGGACAGTGCCTATCGGGAACAGTTGGAAGCTCTGGTTTCAGAGGGCGTGGATGCCCTGTTCTTGGAAACGTTTAATCGCCTGGATGAATTGGCCTTCGTCTTGCGCATTGCCAGGTCTCTCGGAAATACTCCGATCATTGCCTCCTTAAGTTTCGGAGATGATGGCCATACTGCCGATGGACTGCGGATCAACGAAGCATTCTCACGCTTGAAAGAAGCAGGAGCTGATGTGGTGGGGCTGAACTGTCATTTCGGACCGACCATCGCCGAGAAACTTCTGGAGGAACTCATCGTCCGTCCCGGCGATTTGATCAGTATCTATCCAAATGCAGGGCGTCCCTATTTTTACGAAGGACGATACATCTACCATTCCACTCCTTCTTACTTCGCGGACTTTGCCCCCAAATTGATTGCCCAGGGAGCACGACTCATTGGGGGATGCTGCGGCACGACTCCGGAAACCATTGCCGCAATGGCCAGGGTTTTGCCGGGTTTGAAGCCGGTGGAAAGCAAACAGGGACTGATTGTTCCCCCTTCGCGGATCAGCCCGTCTTTAAAACCAGCTGCACCACGCACCAAAAGCCTCTTGGAACTCAGTCGCGAGAAGCCGATCATCGTCACCGAACTGGATCCGCCCAAAAGCCTTAGCCTGGATAAGCTGCTTGAAGGCGCTCAAGCGTTGAAGCAAGCGGGAACTGATTTTGTCACGCTGGCCGATAATTCCCTCGCCATCCTGCGCGTCTCGAACATGGCCGCTGGTTTTCTGGTGAAGGAGAAAACAGGCGCCGAGCCGCTCATCCATCTCGCTTGTCGTGATAAAAACCTGATCGGTTTGCAATCCGAATTAATGGGGTTGCACGCCCTGGGCATCGATCACGTGCTCGCTCTTACAGGCGATCCAGCCAAGGTCGGCGATCATCAGGAAGCCACCAGCGTCTACGATGTGAATTCGGTCGGCCTTATCCGTATGATCAAGCGCTTGAACGAGGGGTTTGCGGCCAATGGGCGTGACTTGAAAACCAAAACCCAATTTGTCATCGGTTGCGCGTTCAATCCTAACGCACGAAACCTCGATTCACAGGTTCGTAAGCTGGAGGACAAACTTGAAGCCGGTGCCCAGTTCGTCATGACTCAACCGATCTTTGATCCGGTGCTCGCCAAGGTGACCCATGAGAAAACCAAAGGTTTGGGAGTGCCTGTGCTGGTCGGCGTCATGCCTTTGTTGAATTCTCGCAACGCTGAATTTTTGCACAACGAAGTGCCGGGGATTATCATTCCGGAAATGACCCGGGACCGGCTGCGAGGCAAGGAGGGGGCTCAGGCAAACGCAGAGGGATTGGCCATTTCCCGGGAACTATGTGATGCCGTGCTTGATTGCTTCAACGGCATCTATCTGATCACGCCGCTCATGCGCTATGACCTTACCGTCGAACTCAGCCGGTATGTCCGGGAGCATGTGCGCCGGCCGAAGGTTCCGCTTCGTCATTTCGATAACATTTCGGTTGATTGACCGGTGATTTCGCGGATGATGCGGCATGGCTCGCAAATATCGAATCGCCATCGTAAGCGATATTCATTACGCCAGTGCTGCCGAACAGGCACGGGGTGATGATTACGAATTTCGCGATTTGAAAAATCCTTTTGTCCGCTGGTTCGTGAGGTTCTACCGATATTTCATCTGGCTGCGATATCCACTCAGGCAGAATCATCTTTTGGACGAATTCTTAAGCGGTGTCGGCAGTCCTGACTACGTAATTGCCAATGGCGATTTCTCCTGTAACTCCGCCTTTGTAGGCGTCAGCGACGATGCTGCCTGTCAGAGCGCCAGTGAGTGCCTGGAGAAGTTGCGTCAGAAATTCTCACCAAACTTCCAAGCCACCTTCGGAGATCATGAACTTGGTAAAATGAGCTTTTTCGGAATGCGTGGGGGAATGCGCCTGGCAAGTTTCAACCGGGCTCAAAAGGAACTGGGATTGCAGCCTTTGTGGCGGATTGAACTGGGTAATTATGTCCTCCTCGGCGTTGTCTCCTCGCTGGTGGGACTGCCCGTATTTGAAGCCGATACATTGCCGGCGGAAAGACCCGAATGGCACCGGCTGCGTGAGCAACACTTGCGCGAGATCACCCAGGCCTTCGGCAGCGTAAAGCCTGAACAGAAAATTCTTTTTTTCTGCCATGATCCCACCGCACTACCATTCCTATACCGCGATGAAACAGTGCGTGGCAAAATTCCTCAGATTGAGCACACCATCATTGGCCATCTTCATTCCCCCCTTGTGCTATGGAAAAGCCAGCTGCTCTCCGGCATGCCACCCATTCGCTTCCTCGGCCATACCGCCAAACGATTGAGCACCGCCGTGAGCCAGGGCCGTTACTGGAAGCCATTCAAAATAATTCTTTGCCCTTCATTGTCAGGGATCGAATTGCTTAAGGACGGTGGCTACTACACGGTTGATCTGGATTCAGAAGCCCGCGAGCCTGCGCGCTTTACCTTCCACCGCCTGCCAAGGTAACTGGCTTGTTCGAAAGCCGGCCGCCTAAACCACTCAATTAATAACCCACGAGCGTGGAAGCATTGGCCGTATCCTGACCCAGCCTGAATCGCGGCATCGCTTTGATTGAAAAACTTACAGCAATCGTGTAATCAGTGGCTCCAGGATTGTTGTCACGAACACGGAGGGTAAGAGCTGCCGTCCAGCTTCGCAAATCACGGTAAAGGGTATAATATTGCTCCTGCATCGTCCCGGTTTGAGCCTCAAAATGATGCGATACCCGCGCGCCCCAATTCTCGTTGAACCGATAGAAAAAGGCGCTCGTAAACAAATTGTGACCCTCGCCAAAGAGCGGACCCTGACGCAGGTAAAAATATCCACCTGCCCAACTCCACCTGTCATTGGGTTGGATGACAATACTTTGCTGGGCTACCTGGAAATTGGCACCTTGCGGGTCGAACCTTGTGAATGAGGACAAGGTTAGCCAGCTGCGTGGTTTTAGTGAAAGATCAGAGAAGATATCGGAAAAAGTCGTCTGCCCGCTGCTCGGCTTCAACCGCCAGTCCGTGTAGATGGCCCAATTGAGCAGATCATCGATCTTGCCATCACGTTTTGTTTGCAACCGGTTCCGCAATCCCCAGCGGATGACATTCTCACTGTCAATCGAATCGATCGCGTTGAATTCAGGAAATTCAATTGGCAATAGCCGCAGGCTGTTTGTCAGCACGTAATCAAACTGCGGCAACTGGGACGGGGCGACGCTGGGCGACGGCACGTAAACATAGTTCATGGATGGCTCCACGATATGTCGCAACCCATCCATGTCCAGGAAGTGGTTACGAACACCGGGCCAGACTTGCGATGCTTTTGTCGAAAGCTCGGCGCCTGTGTTGAAAACAGTGCGATATTGTTCGTCGGTGGTTGCACCCGGCCCGCTGGCTTCGCTGTAATAAGTGAAGCGCCCGCCTACCCGCGGCGTGAGGTTAAGCCAGCCAAAGAAATTTTCCGGCATCGTGATCTGATGATATGTATCCGCGCGCGCAGCTGCGTAGTTCGTGCTGAAGGTATTTGTGTCTGAAAATAATCTCTGGAAATATCCCGCCGAACTCTCGCTCTCGTAATAGAGAGGAGTATCAAGAATTTGTTGTCGAAATCCGGTAAGGCGGACATCCGGCAATCGTTCCACCGTCTCAAAAAAACCATTCACCCGAGGCTGGACTAACCCATCCAAACTCCAGTTCTGCCAAAGCTGGTTCACCTCAACGAACGTGTTCGGTTCAACGTTTCTTAAATATTCACTTTCGAAGAAGTCGCGGATAACATATTGGTCGCTCTGGTAGGCTACCTGCGAGTTGACTTCCAGATTCGTGCGCAGACTGCCGGTGTATGAAAAATAGAAACGTTGACGGTCGTTGGGGATTGGCTGGTTGTTCTGGTTAACTCCCGGATTGTCATCATGCGTATAATAGTACCTCATCATCCCATCACCATATTCGCCCAAATGAAGATTGAAATCGGGGCCGGCACCAAACCCGCGCTTCTCGCGCCAGTCCGCATGGATGGAACCGCTCAGTTTATCGTCGTAAAACCAGTTGTAACTGCTAAGCAAGTAAGGTCCGAAGGTGCTGCGATACCCGGGCACATAAGAGAAATTGTTTTGATGCTCACCTAACCCTCGCTTGTAGTAAGGAAAGAAAAATACTGGCACATTCCCCACGTAGAGCGTCGCCTGGCGCGCTTCAAAATACTTTCCGGGAACAATCTTCAACGTCTTCGCACGAATTTTTTCGCGTGGATGCTCATAATCATCTGCCGTTATCACGGTGTTGGTCGCGATGTATGCCTGATTGGTCGGGTCACGATGCAAACCTTGACCTTCGGCAAAGAATGGATATCTCCCTGTGCGAAACCGATTGGAATCCATTTCGCCGGTTAAAAAATTGTAATGCACATGCTCACCGGTCCAGGTTTGGTCATCCTTTTGCACTCGCACCGATCCCTCCGCAAAGACATCCCCGGTCACCTGATTTATCGTTGCTCTTTGGGCGGTCATGACAGTTTGACCGTAGGTTACGATGAAAGCATTGGTGATCGTGGCGATGTTAGACGAAAAATCAAATTCCACCAGGTTGTTGGTCTCGGAACCGAGGGGATGAATCTCAATTGGAACTGGCTCTTCCGCTGCCTGCGCGCCACATAAAAATGCCACCCATAGCAGGAAAAATAAAAAAGGTGTGCGCAGTTTTGTCATTAAGCGCCGAAAGCTAATCAAATCGCCCCCGCCGTGCCAAGCTGGATTATTCCACACACGCACATGTCAGATCATCCGCCGGTGAACGTTTAGGCCCAGCCTACTGGGGCTCGAAAAGCAAGTCCATCCCGCCTTGGCACGTGAATTGCAATAGATCCTGACAGGTCATGGCCCGCAAAGCTAAAATTACAAGATTCGTAAAGGAAGTCCGCGTTCCGGAGAAGGCTCCCGTTCGACGGCAGGCTTCCAAACCAGCGGGACTCTACCTGCTGGAATTACGATCTCACGTGGCTAAAGCTCAATCCTCCAAGGGTAGAAAGCTGATTTCAATCGAATTGAAAGAGGGCTTGGCGAGTAAAGCCAGGACAGGAAAGGTCACGAAATTGTAGAACTCTCTTTCAGATGCCTCTCCCTTCCGATTACCAACCTTAAACGAGGCACTGCTGGCTTATAATGGGGCACAGCCTTCACCTGCCTTATCGAGACTTCAACCTCATTATGGTGGACGACTCCATCAGTTCTGCGCCACTGAAAACAGTAACTTTGGTCTTTGCAGTTCAAGGTTTGAATTTAGAATAGGTGTATGAATTTGAATTGCATGGGACAATTCCCCGAATATCGTCCCCGCCGCCTGCGTCAGTTTCCGGCTTTGCGCCGCATGATCAGCGAAACTCGCCTGAGTGCGGATCAGTTGGTGCTCCCTTTGTTCGCCCGCGCTGGCAGGAAACTGCGCAAGCCGATCAATGCCATGCCAGGCGTGTTTCAGCTTTCACTCGATGAGCTCCTGCGTGAAGCCACGCAGGCTTTCGAAGCTGGAGTTCCCGCAGTCTTGCTCTTCGGCATTCCTGAAAAAAAGGATGCCAAAGCCTCCGGCGCGTACGCCTCGAATGGCATCGTTCAACAAGCAGTTCGCCTCCTGAAAAAGGAACTTCCCGAGTTACTAATCATTACCGACGTTTGCCTTTGTGAATATATGGCGCACGGTCACTGTGGAATTGTGCATCACTCGAAAAACCGCACGCGCATCCTAAATGATCCAACCTTGAAACTGCTGGCCCGCTCGGCTGCCAGCCACGCCGAAGCAGGGGCCGACATCATCGCCCCCAGCGATATGATGGACGGACGCATTCAAGCCATTCGCACGGAACTCGACAGACTCGGCTTTGATGAGACTCCGATCATGTCCTACGCCGCCAAATTTGCCTCCGCCTTCTACGGCCCCTTCCGCGAAGCAGCCGAGTCCGCCCCCCAATTCGGAGACCGCCGCAGTTATCAAATGGACGCGGGCAACACCAACGAAGCCCTCCGCGAAGTCGCCCTGGACATCCAGGAAGGCGCCGACATGGTGATGGTGAAACCTGCCTTGGCCTACCTCGATATTCTACACCGGGTGAAAACCGAATTTGGATATCCAACCGCCGCTTACGCTGTCAGCGGGGAATATTCCATGATAAAAGCCGCCGCCGCCAATGGCTGGGTGGATGAAAAAGCAGTGACTCTCGAAAGTTTGCTCGCGATGCGGCGCGCCGGTGCCGATATCATTATTACCTACTCGGCAACTGACGCAGCCCGTTGGCTAAGGGAAAAATAAGGGCAGTGTGCTGCTGCTACTTTTTGCCAATGGAGAGCAGCACTACCAGCAGGATGCCAACGATGATGACGCCAAAGACTACGCCACCAATAACGAAATATTTATTGGTCTTGTTGTCCTTCTTGGAAAACCCGGTTTTGCCAGAGTCAAAACCAGTCTGACCACCCTGCTCCAGTTGCTCCATGCTGACCCCTTTGGGAACAACCATGGTGGAGTCAACCTTCTTCTTGGCCGCCGCCGCTGGGGCTGCAGCTGGAGTGACCACTCCAGTGCCATCATCCAAACGCAAGTCAACCTGCCCCAACCGCAAGGTTTGGCCGGGCTTTAGAACCGCTTCACCCGCGATCTGCTTGCCATTGATGAAAGTCCCATTGGTGGAATTCAGATCCACGACCACCACTTCATTCCCTTTTAAAAGAATTTCACAGTGGTGACTCGAGACCGATGGCTGCGCAATTTGGAAGGCGTTGTCCTCGACACGTCCGATGGTGGTCTTATCCACTTTCAAATCGAACGATTGTCCGGTCAGACCCTCACTGAGCACTACAAGTTTGGCCATAGCTGGTTGTGGAAATGATTATCTTCACTAACCGTTCGAAGTCAAACGGATTTATCTGGGTTGTATCAACATTTACCTGGACTTCTTCTCAATCAACGCACGAAACTCGGCAAATAAAGGCGTCGAATCATGCGGCCCCGGCGAGGCTTCAGGATGGTATTGCACGCAAAAAACTGGTTTCGTCTTATGCCTCATCCCCTCCACCGTTTCGTCATTCAAATTAATTCGATCTACGCTCACCTCTGATGGCAATGACTTTGGATCCACAGCAAAACCATGGTTCTGTGAGGTGATCTCGACCTTCCCGCTCTGCATGTCCTTCACCGGCTGATTCGCTCCCCGATGACCGAATTTCAGCTTGAAAGTCTTCCCGCCAAAAGCCTGGCCCAAAATCTGATGCCCAAGACAAATCCCGAAAATCGGAACTCCACTCTTCACCAAATCACTGGCTGCCTTGACTGCATAACCAAGGGCCGCCGGATCACCAGGGCCATTCGAAAGAAAAACTCCTGCTGGCTTATACTTTAGGGCCTCCTCGGCCGACGTTGTCGCCGGAACCACCTGCACCTTGAAACCCTGCTGGCGCAACCGGCGCAGAATATTGTATTTCATCCCGAAATCGTACGCCACAATCGGAATCTCCGCGGCCGGTAACGGATCACGCACATTTCTCGGCTCAGTTTTTCCGGCACCACGCGTCAAACTAAAACTCGCGCTCTGCTCATCCTTTGCATCCCAGAGAAACGGCTCCTTATGCGTGACTTCCTTCACATAATCAACCCCCACCAACCCCTGCCAATTCTTGGCCCGGGCAATGGCCTCCTCTTCGGAAATTCCTTCGGTGGAAATAAACCCATTCAATGCCCCGCGCACACGCAATTTCTTCGTCAACGCCCGCGTATCAATTCCCTGAATCCCCGGAATGCCATTCTTCTCCAAATATTCTGCCAACGACAAATCCGCCCGCCAATTGCTCACCACCGGCGACAGTTCGCGAATCACAAATCCCGCCACGTGCGGACGCCACGATTCCATGTCCTGAAGATTAATCCCGTAATTCCCAATCAACGGATACGTCATGGCCACAATCTGCCCTTTATAGGACGGATCGGTCAAAATTTCCTGATACCCTGTCATCGAGGTGTTGAAACAAACCTCGCCGCAGGCCGTGGCGCGCGCGCCAAAACCTTCTCCGTGAAACACTGAACCGTCTTCGAGGGCTAAAATCGCTTTCATTTCTTTCTTCTCTGCAACTAACGGGCGATGCTAAGTCCGCCACCGCTGGGGTCAAGTGTTAACCTCTCAAGTTTAAAAGCTTTTGACTCCCTCTGCATAAATTCATTTGTTTTTGCTTCTCAATTTCTCCAGCTTCGCGATGTAGGCCTGGGGTCCGCCTTCCACATATCCCAACTCTCCCACCTTTTTTCCCATGCTGTTAAATATGAAAATCGTGGGATACTCCGTTACCTTATACTTTTCCTGCAACGCCTCATTCTTTTTTACCAGATCTTCACTCAACTTCTTCTTTTCCGGAAAATCCAACAAAACCATCACCAGATTTTTCTGTGCATAATCGATAAACTCCGGTTTTGCGAACACCTCCTTCTCCATCAAAATGCACCTTGGACACCAATCGGACCCCGAAAACTCCAGCCACACAAGCTTGTGCTCCTGTTTGGCTTGAGCCTCCGCCTTTGGCAAATCTGTGGTCCAAACCAGTTCTTCCGCCGCCTTTATTTGCAGCACCGTTGTTAAAATTGCAAAAAATAATACCAGCTTTCTCATGTGACAATGACTTACAGTTACCAACTCGTTCTATTCCTTCTTCTTCTCCTTTTCCTGCAATTTCCGCAGTTGCTTCATGAAACCTTTCAGCGTCGTTTCCTCTCCCAATTTGCGATCCAACTCCTTCCCTTCACTGTTCAACAAAATCACGGTTGGAAACTCGTCCGCCTTGAACTTGTCTGACAGCGCCTGATTCGCCTTTTTTTGTTCCTGGGTCAGCTCCTTATGTTCCGGAAAATCCACCACCACCAAAACCAGATTCGAATTCGCGAATTTAATAAACTCATCCTTGCTAAAAACATTTTCGTGCAACTTCTGACAAGGTGGACACCAGTCCGACCCCGTAAAATCCATCAGAATCATCTTCTTATCTGTCAGCGCCTTGCTTTGAGCCTTGGAGAAGTCCGTCAACCACTCCGCTTCGGCGGCCCGCACCGGCACCGCCAATCCCATCGCCAACCAGAACACCGCCACAAATCCAAAAATAAACCGCTTCATAAGCTTCCTTCCTGGCAGGGATTTTTCCCCGCTCAAGGGTTGGACATTCTCCAACCCGCTTTTGTTCACTCGGTATATACCGGCCTTCCATTTACTATCGTCATGATTGGCTTCCCTTTCAACTTCCAGCCATAAAACGGGCTGTTCTTCGACTTACTCGCCGTCGCTTCCCTCTCAAACACCCACTCCGCATCCGGATCAAATACCGTCACATCCCCATCCGCCCCCAGGCTCAGTGTCCCCTTCTTCAAATTCAACAACCGCGCCGGCGCCACCGTGAACTTCTCAATAATCTGGCTCAACCCCAACCGCTTCGTGTGATAAAGCTGCATCAAACTCAACGCCAGTTCCGTTTCAAATCCCGTAATCCCAAACGGCGCATAATCGAACTCCACTTCCTTCTCGTAATCACAATGCGGCGCATGGTCGCTCCCCAAAACCTCCAATGTCCCATCCACCAATCCCTCCAAAATCGCCTCCCGATCCGCCACCGACCGCAACGGCGGGTTCATCTTGAAATTCGTATCGTAATTCGGCCACGTCGGCTTCACCGCCCCGTTCTCAAACCCAAAAATCCCCTTCCCATCCTCTTTCCAAAATTGCTCGCTTCCCGCAATCGCCGCGTCGGTCAGCACAAAATGATGCGGACACGCCTCGCCGGAAATCGGCACCCCGCGCTTCTTCGCCTCGCGTATTAACCGCACACTCCCCGCGCTGCTCAAATGCTGGCAATGCACCCGCGTCCCCGTCAATTCCGCCAACAAAATATTCCGCGCCACAATCATCTCCTCGCCCGATGCTGGCCACCCCTTCAAACCCAGCGCCGTGCTCCAATACCCCTCATGCATCACCCCATCCATCACCAACCCGTAATCCTGGCAATGATCCATCACCGTCAAATCGAACATCCCCGCATATTCCAGCGCGCGACGCATCATGTCGTTATTCTGCACGCAATGCCCGTCATCCGTGATCGCCACCACCCCCGCCGCCTTCAACGACCCAATCGACGCCAATTCCTCCCCCGCAATACCCTTCGTGATCGCCCCCGCCACGAACACATTCACCACCCCTTCGCGCGCCGCCTTCTCCCGAATCAACGCCACCGTCCCCGCATTATCAATCGAGGGCGAAGTATTCGGCATGCACACAATCGAAGTAAACCCTCCCTTCGCCGCCGACGCCGTCCCCGTCGCAATCGTCTCCTTCGCCGACTGTCCCGGCTCCCGCAAATGCACGTGCAAATCAATCAAGCCCGGGCACACCACCAATCCAGTGGCATCAAAATGCGGCACCGAACCCAAAACCGACTGGAACTCTCCGGCTTTCGTTTTCGCCTCCGCGCCAATCGCCGCCACCTTCCCCTCCAAAATCAACACATCCGCCACCTCATCCCGCTGATTCGCCGGATCAATCACCCGACCACCCGTCAGCAGAATCGAATTCCAATCCGCAAACTCTAAATCTTTATGCGCAGCAGCCATACGCCGACATTCAACCATTTATTCCACAGAATACAAGTTGCCTCATTTTCATCCCTGCGATCCCCGATTCCCTACGGTCGTTACTCATTCGAGTTTCCCATCTCAGTCACCCATCTCATTAACACCTAACTTCAGTTAGGTGTACCAGCTCCGCCAAACAACATCACTTTGCCGACAGGCGCGAGCCCAGCGAGCATCGCCCCCATCTTTCCATTC